>NZ_JBSGJD010000119.1:0-28040 GCF_053605405.1 Amycolatopsis sp. NPDC003861 | reverse complement strand
TGTCTCAATCACCCCGGCCCGGTGGTGTTGTTTGGGGTGGCCGCTGGTGGGGGGGGGGCCCCGGGCCCGCCCCCGCCCGCTTCTCGTCGTGCCGCTACGCCGAAGCGCCGGCGGCCGCGGCGGTGCGGTCGATCGCCACCACCGGGCTGAGCTGCTGGTACAGCTCGATCAGCTCGCCGCCGGGGCCGCGGACGAACGCGACCCGGACCTCCATCTCCGGCTCCCCGTTGATGAACACCTGGGTCGGCGCGCCGTCCCAGTCCTCGATCGGGAAGGCGGCGCCGCCGGCGGACAGGCACTTCGTGTACGCCTCGTCGACGTCGTCGACGATCAGCGCGATGTGCTGCAGCGGACCGGAAATCGACGTGACGTCGTCGCGGCCGCCGGGGAACAGCTCGATGTAGGTGTGGCCGTCCAGCTCGATGTAGACGCCCCGGTCGCAGTAGAGCACCTGACCGGTGTCGCTGGTCGTCTTGGACCACTCGTACGTCTTCGCGAAGCCGAGCCCGTCGCGGTAGAACCGCAGGGATTCGTCGACGTCCTTGCAGAGGATCGCGACGTGCATCAGCGTGGCCGAGCCGGGCGGGCGGGACCAGGGTGCCGACATGGGACTACCTCCTCGGTTGGGTACTGCCTTCACGGGTGGTGCGGACCGGGGACCCGGGACCGGGTACCGGGATCAGGAGCGCCGCAGCCAGGCGGCGAGCCCGGCGGGCAGGGTCGCGGCGGCCTCGGCGTCCGCCGTCAGCGCGACGTAGCCGTCGGGGCGGACGAGCGTGGCGTGGGTGGCGTCGCCGTCCGGGAGCACGGTGATCGGCGTGACGCTCGCTTCGGCGGCCTCCTTGACCGCGACGGCGTCGGCGGCGGGCGGGATGACCAGCGTCCAGCCGATGCCGGGGGCCATCCCGCGCCGGGGGGCCACGCGCCGCCCCGGGCCGGGCGAGTGCGGGCCCTCGGCGCCGCCGTAGCCGATGTGCAGGCCGGCCAGCCGGGTGGCGAGCCACGCGCGGAACGCCGGCAGCTGGGCGACCGAGTCGAGCACCTCGTTGCGCAGCCCGATGCTCGCCGGGTTCGTCTGCGTCGAGATCTCGGTGAGCGTGCCGGTGAACCCGAGCACCCCGGCGGCGACCGGCCGCCGCTCGGCGTCGTAGGTGTCCAGCAGGGCGGGCGCGGCGGTGCCGTCGAGCACCGCGCCCAGCTTCCAGGCGAGGTTCAGCGCGTCCTGGACGCCGGTGTTGAGGCCCTGTCCGCCGACCGGGCTGTGCACGTGCCCGGCGTCGCCGACGAGGAACACCGGGCCCTGCCGGAAGGTGTCGGCCAGCCGCTCGTGCACCCGCCAGTTCGAAGCCATCTTGACCTCGCGCACCCGGCCGCCCGCGGCACCCGGGCCGCGCGTGTCGATGACCTCCTGGACGTCCTCGCGGGTGGGCACGCCGGCGTCGTCGCCGACCAGCGCCACCACGCGGTACAAGTCGCCGGGGATCTTCGCCACCGCGCCGAGCCCGCGCGGGGAGAAGTAGAACGTGACGACCTCGTCCTCCGGGCCGTGCCAGTCCATGGTGACCTCGGCCAGCATGAAGGTCTGCGGCCGCGCGCCGCCGGGGAAGGCGACGCCGATCCGGTCGCGGACGGTGCTGTGGATGCCGTCGGCGCCGACCACGTACCGGGCGTCGATCGCCCGCACGACCCCGTCGGAGTCCACAATGGACGCCGTGCTGCCCGGGAAGGTGTCCCGCAGGTCGAGCAGCGACGTGGTGCGGTGCACGGTGCCGCCCAGCGCGGCGTAGCGCTCGGCGAGCACCTCCTCGGTGGTCATCTGCGGGATGCTCAGCGCGTACGGGTAGGGCGTGTCCAGCTCCGCGAACGGGATGGACAGCAGCACCTTTTCCGCGTCGCGGACGGTGAACGTGCGGCCCGGGATGGACCGGGCCACCAGCTCGTCGGCGACGCCGATGGCGGCCAGCGACTCCAGCGTGCGCACGTGCACCGCCGACGCCCGCGAGTGCGCCGCGGGCCCGGGCGCGCGGTCGATGACGACGTGGTCGATCCCGAGCGTGCGCAGCGCGCAGCCCATCGTCAGGCCCACCGGCCCGGCGCCGACGACGAGCACGTCGGTGGAGCGGGGTAGTTCTGGGGACAGGGACATGGCGAAACCCTCCTGCGCTCACCCGGCCGCCGCGGTGGACGGCGGCCCCTCCAGCGTCGAGTGCGGATCCGTTGGCGGGCAAGGCCGAATGCACGGAGTAGCCCGACCGGCGTGACTTGGGATAGTGCGCGGCGGCGCCTTGCCCGGCGCGGCGGCGGCGCGGTGTGCTGGGGAGCGGAAAGGCCCGGCACACCACAGTAGACACAACGGCCTAAGGATCTCTCATGGCGGACAGCACAAGCACCCGCGCGGTGGTCACGCAATTGTTTTCCGACGTCGCGGCGGGCAACGTCGAGGGCGTGCTCGCCGCGCTCTCCCCGGCGATCGTCTTCGACCTGCCCGGCAACGAGTTCAACACGATCGTGCCCAACCTGCGCGTGTGGCGGGGCAAGGACGAGGTGCTGGAGGCGTTCCGGCTGCGCACGCTCTACGCCGACGTCACCGAGTTCGAGCAGCGGCAGATGGTCGTCGAGGGCGACCGCGCATTCGTCGTCAACCACCAGAAGCTCAAGCACCACCGGACCGGGATGGAGGTGGACTTCGAGTTCGCGATGGTGCTGACCGTCGGCGACGACGGCCTGGTGACGCACTGGCGCGCGTTCTTCGACGCCAGCCCGGAAATCGCGCTGTTCCGCTCCGACATCGACGAGCGGCTGCTCGCCGCGGTCCGCGCCGGCGACCGGGAGGAGGCCGGGCGGCTCGTCCGCGACGGCGCCGACCCGAACCGCCGCGACCCCGCCACCGGGCTGACGACGTTCCTGGTGGCCGCCGGGCTCGGGAACGCCGGCGTGGTGCGCGAGCTGGTCGACGCGGGCGCCGACGTGTTCACCACCGACAGCCGCGGCGGCGCGACCGCGTTGCACAAGGCGGTTCAGCGCGGCGATCTGGCGACCGTGCGGGTGCTCGTGGACGCGGGCGCGTTCGTGGACGCGGTGGCCGCGACCACCGGCCACACGCCGCTGATGGACGCGCTCTGGTACAAGTGGCCGCACATCGCCCGGTTCCTGCTGGAGCTCGGCGCGGGCGTCAACCTCTCGACGCACTACGGCTTCTCGATGAAGGAGCACTTCGAGTACGAGCTGAACGTCAACAAGCTCGGCAAGGAGAAGCTGCTCGAAGCCGAGCAGGCGCTGAAGGACCGCGCGAAGTCCGACGAGGACGCGGTGGCGGCGCAGGAGCTGATGGCCGCGGTGACCGCGAACGACGTCGAGCGGGTGCGGTCGCTGATCGCCTCCGGCGCCGACGTCGACGCGCGGTACCCGGTCCTCAACGGCTTCAACGACCAGCACACCCCGTTGCTGGTCGCCGCGCGCGACGGGCACGCCGAGATCGCCGGGCTGCTGCTGCGCGGCGGCGCCGACGTCAACGCGACCGAGCCGACGTTCGGGGCGAGCCCGCTGCACAAGGCCGTCTACAACGGACACGCGACGATCACCTCGGCGCTGGCTTCGGCCCCGGGCGCCGACCTGGACTACCAGGGCGCGACCAACGGCTACACCGCGTTGCACGACGCGCTCTGGCACGGCTACGACGACTGCGCGTCGATCCTGCTCGACGCCGGCGCCCGGGTGGACGTCGAGGGGCACGACGGCAAGACCGCGCTCGACATCGCCGCCGAGGTGTTCGGCCCGGACCACCGCCTCACCGCCCGGATCCGGGCGCTCTGACCGATCCGGCCCCACGGAAGGGAAACGCCGATGTTGTTCTACGTGCAGATGAGATGGAACCACGAGGGCCGGATCACCCTCGACGAGCTGTGGGACGTCGAAGCCGACGAGGCCGAGCACGCCCAGGAGACCGTCGACTCCGGGTTCTGCGTCGGGATCTGGAAGGTCGCCGCGCAGAAGCGGGTGATCGCGATCATCGACTCCCCGGACGCCGAGGAGCTCGACCGGACCGCGCTCGGGCGGCTGCCGATGCGGGAGTACCTGGAGTTCGAAGCGGTCTGGCCGTTGCGGGACTACCTCGGGTTCGCCGAGGACGTCAAGAAGCGTTACCAGGTCTGAGAGAAGGCGGCGAGCACGGTGGTGGCAGCGAGCGACGGCGCCGGCCCGTGGCCCGGCGGGACCGGGGTGGGCGGCGTGAGCGAGGCCGCGGCGCGCGGGGGTGACCGGCGCGCGGCCGTCACGGCGGTGCACGCGTGGCTGGCCGCCGCCCGGGGCCCGATCGGGCCGGCCGAGGTGGCCCGGTTCCCGTTCGCCCCGGTGTTGCGCCACTACCGGGCGGCAGGCCGCACCTACGCCGGTGACGAGCTCGTCACCCTGCTGCGGACCGTCCACGGCAGACTGTCCGGGGGCGGCCGCGCGCGGCTCGCGTGGCCGCTGCCGGACTGGCTGCCGAGCACGGCCGACCAGGCGGGCGGCGGCTACGACGGCTACCTGGCCGTGCCGCTGCTGGACAGCCCGGCCGGCGCCGACCTGCCGCCGCACCGGGCGGCGGCGGACCTGCTGCGGGCCCTCTCCGCCGATCTGCTCGGGCTGGAGGTCCGTGCGCTCGGCCGCGAGCCGGGCCGGGTGCAGCGGCAGCGGGCCCGGGCGTGTCTCGGCGTCCTGGCGCGGCTGCGGGAGGTTCCGCTGCCGCCGCCGTCGGCCGACGAGGACCTCGCCGACCTGGCCGGGGCCTGGATCGCCGAGACGGCCGAGACGATCGCGCCGCGGGTGCGGGTGGTCACCGAGCTGTCGCTGCTGCCGATGACCCCGCTGCACGACGAGCAGATGTTCGTCCGCAGCCTGCAGCTGTTCGAGACGCTGTACCGCCGGATCGGCGACGCGCTGGCGGCGGCCCGGGACGCGCTCGTCCGCCTGGCGGTCGAGCGCGCCCGGGTGCTGGTCGCCGACGCGGCCCGGCTGCTGGCCCTTTCGCCCGCGCTCTACCGGGTGGTGACCACGATGCCGCCGGAGGTGTTCGCGGTGATCCGGGCGCACACCGGCGGCCGCAGCGCGATCCAGTCACGCGGCTTCCGCCGGATCGAGGCGGTGTGCGCCCCGCGGCCGGACATCGCCGCCGGAGTTCCGTTGCAGGACGCGGTGGTGCGGGCGGGTGAGCGGCTCGGAGGCGTCGCGACCGCCCGGCTGTGCGCGGACCTGGCGCGGCTGGACGAGGCGTGGTGCGCGATGAAGCGGACCCACTGGGGGATCACCAGGAAGATCATCGGCACGGTCCCGGGCACGGGCGGCACGACCGGGGCGGAGTACCTGCGCCGGGCGGCCGCGGTGCCGTTGTTCCCGGCGTTGTCCGCCCGGCCGCTGGAGGTGCCCGCGTGACCGGCTACGCCGACCTGCGGCGGAAGATCATGGGCGCGGTGGTGGCCCAGGCCATCCACGCGGTGACCGAGCTCGGCGTCGTCGACCGGCTCGCGGCCGGGCCCGCCACGGCGGCGGACCTGGCGGCGGACCTCGGCGCCGACGCCGACGCCCTGACGCGGTTCCTCCGGGCGCTTGCCGCGGAGGGACTGTTCACCGTGACGGCGGGGAAGTACGCGCTGACGCCGGCCGGGGAGCTGCTGCGGTCGGACGTCCCGGGCTCGCTGCGGCACCTGTCGAGGCTGATGACCGGCGAGGCGTACCGGGTCTGGGAGGAGGCGTCGCTGAGCCTGCGCACCGGCGGGCCGGCGTTCGAGCCGGTGTTCGGCGCGCCGCTGTTCGAGTGGCTCGCGGACCGGCCGGCGCGGCAGGCCGAGTTCGACCGGGCGCAGGCCGGGCTGGCCGGGATGCGCGCGCAGCCGCTGCTGGAGCGTTCGTGGGACGGTGTCCGGCACGTCGTCGACGTCGGAGGCGGCAACGGGATGCTGCTCGGCCTGCTGCTGGAGGCGCACCCGTGGGTGCGCGGGACGGTGTTCGACCGGCCCGGCGTGGTCTCGGACGCGGGGGTGCCGGAGCGGTGCCGCCGCGTCGAGGGCGACTTCTTCGTGTCGGTGCCGTCCGGCGGGGACGTCTACCTGCTGGCGCAGATCCTGCACGACTGGGACGACACCGAGGCGACGCGGATCCTGCGCAGCTGCCGCGCGGCGATGCCGGCGGACGGGCGGCTGCTCGTCCTGGAGCAGGTCATTCCGGAGGACGGTGGCCCGCATCCGGGGCACCTGCTGGACCTGCACATGCTGGTGCTGCTGGGCGGCCGCGAGCGCACGGAGGCCGCCTGGCGGCGGTTGCTGGCCGACGGCGGGTTCGAGGTCCGCGCGGTGACGTCCGGCGAGCGGGCGTCGGTGATCGAGGCGGTGCCGGCATGACGGCCCTCTCGCCCCGCGACCTGATGCCCGGCCGGCTGGTGCCCGACGTCGGGGAGTACCTGGGCGAGTACGCCGCCCGGACCTCCGCCGCGCGGGCCCGCGGCCACCGGACCCTGCGCTACGGCACCGCGAAGCCCGAGCTCCTCGACCTGTTCCCGCTCCCGGGCGCATCCCGGGCTCCCCTCATGGTGTTCGTGCACGGCGGCTTCTGGCAGGAGTCGGGCCGCCACCAGGCCGCGTTCACCGCCGGCGGCTTCCTCGACCGGGGCGTCGCGTTCGCGGCCCTCGGCTACGGGCTGGCGCCGGTGTACCGGCTCGGCGAGATGGTCGCGATGATCCGGCGGGCGATCCGCCTGCTGACGCACGTCGCGCCGGCGCTCGGCATCGAACCGGCGCGGATCCACCTGGCGGGCAGTTCGGCCGGCGCGCACCTGGCCGCGATGGCGCTCCTGCCCGGCGGTGCCCCGGTCGCCGGGGTGACGCTGCTCAGCGGCCTGTACGAGCTCGAGCCGCTGATCGGCTCGGCCGTCGACGATGCTCTGGGGCTCTCGGTGATCGAGGCGCGGGAGAACAGCCCGCTGGGCAAGCTTCCGCCGGCGTTGCCGCCCGTGATCCTCGCCCGCGGTGAACGCGAACCGGCCGAGTTCATCCGTCAGCACGACGCGATGGCGGCCTCCTTGACCGCGGCCGGCGCCGATGTCACCGACCTCGTCGGCGTCGGCCGCAACCACTTCGACCTGCCGTACGACCTCACGGATCCGGCCACACCGCTGGGGGCGGCGGTGGGGGAGCAGCTCGTGGCCGGGTGCCGGAAGGCCACTCTCACCTGAAAAGGCACCTCAGAGCCGCGCGCGCAGCTCCCACAGCTCCGGGTAGAACCGCACATCCCGGCGCGCGGCCAGATGCGCGGCCCCCGCCGTCCCGCCCGTACCCCGCCGGCGCCCGATCTGCCGCTGCACGGTCAGCAAATGCCGGCCCTGCCACGCGGCCCACGCCTGGTCGTGCGCGACGAGCGCTTCGGCCAGGTCCCACAGCGCGTCCCGGTCCACCGCGATCCGGGCGTACGCGTCGAACCGCTCCTCCTCCGTCGCCACCGGGAAGCCCGCCTTCTCCAGCACCGCCAGGTACCCGTCCCAGAGCGTCGGCTCGGTCGCCCGCCGGTGCAGCCGGGCGCGCTCCGCCGCCGAATACCACGGGCGGTCGAACACGCCCTCGTCGCGGGCGCCCGACAGCAGGGCGATCTCGCGGAACTGGGCCGACTGCCCGCCGTTCCCGGTGCCCAGTGCGCCGCGGAAGAGCTGGAAGTCCTGCGGGGCCATCGTGTCGAGGACGTCGAACTGGCCCAGCAGCATCCGCTGCACCGCCACCGCCCGCTCCAGCCGGCGGCGCGGGACGTGCCCGTCGCCGGTCAGCATCAGGTCGCGGGCGTCTTCGAGTTCGAACAGCAGTTGCTTGAACCACAGCTCGAACGCCTGGTGCACCACGACGAACAGCAGCTCGTCCCGCGCCTGCGGGCCCGCCTGCGGCCGCTGGAGCGCGAGCAGGGCCGGCAACCGCAGGTAATCCCCGTAACCCGGCATCAGAACTCCTCCCCGGTGAGCAGGCCGTGCGCCGCGAAGGCGTCCACCGCGCCGGGCACCTCGAACACGCCCGCGGACGCGCACATCCGCAGCGAAGCGCGGCAGATCGTGCGGAACCGCTCGGCGTCGCCGCGGTAGCAGTCGTCGGCGACGGCCGCCGCGGTGGCCGCGTCCAGCCCGGCCAGGCGCAGCGACGACCGCACCGGGGCGACGTCCCAGACCAGGCAGCTCTTCATCAGCTCCGGCAGCGCGAACGCGACCGCCGACCGGGTGCCGGCGTCCAGGCCGTGCCACAGCTCGTGGAAGAACGCCGTGAAGAACCGGTGGTGGCGGCCTTCGTCCTTCGCGTGGTCGCGGACCAGGTCGCGGACCGTGGTGACCACCCCGGTGTCGGCCGGGACCTCGTTGAGGATGCTGGTGACGAGCGTTTCGAACACCACGGTCTGCAGCAGCGGCGCGAGTTCCGGGTATTCGCGCAGGCGGCCCGCCGCCACCTCGCCGAGCTGCGCGACGAACCCGCCGTAGTCCCAGCGCGGGATCGCGATCCCGGTCGCCGCCGCCACCTGGTCGGCCAGGTCGAGGCTGAACAGCGAGTGGTACCCCTCGTCGCAGTACACCTTGAACGCGTCCAGCCGGGTCGAGGTGGCCAGCGGGATGCCGCAGCGGTCGTCGGCGATCAGCTCGGCGCCGCGGTTGACCACCCGGGTCTCCAGGTGGGTCGTGGACAGCAAGAACTGGTAGAGGTGCCGCACGGCCAGTTCCCGCCGCCGCGGCGCCGGGAGTGCCGCCACGGCCTCGTGCGCCAGGTGGGGCACCAGCCGCTCGGGGAAGAACACCTTGCCGGCGTCGGCGTCGTCGTGCAGCATCCGCCGGACGCCGGTGCGCACCCCGGCGGCCTCGTACCACGCGTCGAGCGGGCCACGGCTCATCGCGGCACCGCGCCCAGCCGCCGGACGGCTTCCCGCACCAGGCCCGCGTCGGTGGCGAAGCACAGGCGGAACCAGCCCGGCTCCGGCGAGCCGAACGCCGACCCGGGCAGGACGTTCACCCGCGCCGACTCCAGGATCCGCTGCCACAGCTCGTGCTCGCCGGTGGTGCCCGGTTCCGCCAGCCACGCGCGCAGGTCCAGCCACACCGAGAAGCCCGCGCCCGCCGGCACGTGCGGGACGCCCGCGTCCGCCAGCGCGGCCGTGACCCCCGTGTAGGCCGCCGCCAGCCGGGCGCGGGAGCCGTCGAGGTAGCCGCGCACCCAGTCCTCGTCGGCCAGCAGCCCGGCCAGCAGCGCCTGGGTGTCGCTGGACACCGGCGCGAAGTAGGCGAGGGCCCGGGCCGCGGCCAGCACCTCGGGGTCGCGGCTGCACAGCGCGCCGACCTTCAGCCCGGGCAGCCCGAAATCCTTGGCGAAGCCCCAGACGACGTGCACGCGCGGGCCGCCGTCGAGCACGCTGGTGAACGGCTCCGGCCCGAACACCGAGCCGGCGTAGATCTCGTCGGCGACGACGTCGAGGTCGAGCCGGGCGGCGACGGCCAGCAGCTCGCGCAGCACCCCGGGTGGGTGCACCCGGCCGGTCGGGTTGTCCGGGGAGGTCAGCACCAGCGCCCGCACGGTCTCGCCGCGGCGGCGCGCGGCCAGCACGGTCTCCGCCACGACGGCCGGATCGAGCCGGAAGCCGTCCTCGGCACGCATCGGGGCCGGCAGCAGCCGGGCGCCGGACCGGACGGTGAGCAGGACGTCCAGCGCGCCGTAATAGGGCGCGGGCACGACGACGGCGTCCCCGGGGTCGCACAGGACGCTCGCGGCGATGTCGAGGGCGGCGCTGGCCCCGCTGACGACCACCAGTTCGTCGGCGTCCACCGCGGTGCGCAGCAGCCGGGAGAGCTGCGCGGCGGTCGCTTCGCGCAGCGTGCGCGTGCCGTGCAGCGGGCCGTACCGGACGTCGGCCGGGGTCAGCCGCCGCGGCGCGGTGACGCGCTCTTCCAGCAGGTCCCAGACCAGCCGGTTCTCCGCGGTGCCCAGGTTGAGGAAGCCGCCGGGGTTGCGCACCGGGTCGTACGGGTCCGCTTCGGCGCGCAGGTGGGCCGCGGCGATCGCCGGCACGCGCCCGGCCAGCGCGGCGGCGCGCTTCGCCACCATCAGCAGCCCGCTTCCGGGCCGGTGACCAGGCCGGGGTGCACGCCGAGGCCGCGCGAGGCGTCCAGCACCGCGCCGTGCAGCAGCGCCGCCGGTTCTTCGCACAGCCACCAGGTCAGCTCGGCGAGTTCGGCCGGGTCGAGCAGCCGGCCGCCGGGCAGCCGGCTCGTCAGCTCGGCCAGCTGCGTCTCGGTCAGCGCGTCGAGCAGGCTCGCGCGCAGCATCGGCGTGTGCGTCGCGCCGGGGCAGATCGCGAACACGTGCACCGGGTCGTGCACGAGCTGCGCGGCGAGGTGCCGGGTCAGGTAGGCCAGCGCCGCCTTGCTCATCCCGTCGGCGATGTCGAACGCGGGGAAGGTGGCGATCCCGCCGCCGACGCTGCAGACGTTGACGATCTTGCCGTAGCCGCGGTCGAGCATGGCCGGCAGCAGGGCCCGGATCATCCACAGTGGACCGACACTGTTCACCCGCAGGAACACCTCGTCACGCCGCTCGACCGGGCCGTCGACGGTGGTCTCGACCGTCTTGGTGCCGACCGCGGCGTTGTTGACCAGGACGTCCACCGGGCCGTGCACCCGCTCCAGCAACCGCCGGTGACTCTCGGCGTCGCCCTGGTCCAGCTCGAACGCCTCCGCTTTGCCGCCGAGACCGGCCACCTCGGCGACCAGCCGCGCGGCGGCGTCCGGGTGGGACCGGTAGGTGAACCAGACCCGGTCGCCGCCGAGCGCGAACCTGCGCACCATCGCCTCGCCCAGGCCGCTCGAGCCGCCGGTGACGAGCACTCCACGTCCAGCCATGCCCCGGATTCTCACGGCGGGACCGCCACGGCCGCACCGATCCGGGGGCTACTTCGTGCGGTCGCGGGCCGACTTGGGGGAGTGCGTGCGGCGCCCTTGCCGCCCGCGCGCGCCGCGCGGTGCCATGGATTCCGGTCACACGCGCACCGACAAGGGAGCACCGCATGATCCACCAACTGATCTTCGCCCACCCCAAGCCGGGGATGAGCGAGCAGGAGTTCCAGCGCTACTGGGTCGAAGAGCACGCGGTCCGGTACGCCGCCAAGATCCCGCAGATCCGCAAGTACCTGATCGACACCCGGATCCCGTTCGGACCCGAGCCGGAAGATCCGATGTGGAGCGGGGTCGCGGAGATCTGGCTGGCCGACGACGAGGAGCAGCTGGCTTCGCTGCAGACCGACGAGTTCCTCAACGGCGCCCGGCTGGACGAACCGCGCTGGGCCGCCTTCTGGCGGTCGGTGGTCCTCGACACCGACGCCCGCGAAGTCGTCCCGGGACCGGCCGACGCGGGCGGTGTCAAGCTGATCCAGCTGGTCAAGCGCCGCGAAGGACTGCCGCTGGCCGAGTTCCGCGAACGGCTGCGCGGCAAGTACGCCGACCTCGCCGCCGAGGTCCCCGGGCTGCGCCGGTACCTGCAGGGCACCACCCGCGACGGCTACTACGGCGTCGGCGAGGCGCTGCTGGACGCGGCGCAGCAGCTGTGGTTCGACGACACCGACGCGCTCGCCGCGGCGCTGGAGTCCCCCGCCTACCAGCGGGCGCACGAGGAGATGCTGTCCATTGTGGAGCCCCGGTACGTCCACGAGATGGTCGTACGCGAGAACTGGATCATCGGTCCCGAGCCGCGCTGAACCCCGGATCCCCCGAGGCCGCCGTCCCGCCGGACGGCGGCCTCGCCGTGCCACGAGGAGGTTCCCGTGCCCGCGTTGCTGTTCCGCGACATCCGGGTGTTCGACGGCCACGAGCCGAGGCCGCGGACGAACGTGCTCGTCGACGGTGGCCGGATCGCCGCGCTCGGCACCGGGGTGACGGCGCCCGGCGCGGACGTCGTCCCGGGCGCGGGCCGGACGTTGCTGCCCGGCCTGATCGACGCGCACGTGCACATCACGCGGTCCGGGCTGCACCACGGGTTCGCCTTCGGCGTCACGACGCAGCTCGACATGTTCGCCGACCCCGCGTTGCTGCGGGTGGTGCGCGCCGAGGCCGCGCGGGGCGGAGCCGTCTCGGACGTCCGGTCGGCGGGCATCGGCGCGACCGCGCCCGGCGGGCACCCGGCCCAGCTGGTCCACCACGGGCTGTTCGGGCCGTTCCCGACGCTGGCCGCGCCGTCGGACGCACCGTCGTTCGTCGCGGCGCGGGTGGCCGAGGGCGCGGACTACCTGAAGGTGTTCGCGTCGTCGGTGCCGGGGGAGCCGCACCGGCCGGCACTGACCGCGGCCGCGGTGGCCGCACTGATCGCGGCGGCGCACGAGCGCGGCCTGCTCGCGGTGGCGCACGCGACGGACGTGCGGTCCGCGCTGACGGCCGTCCGCGCGGGGGTCGACGGCCTCGCGCACCTGCCGTTCGACCGCCCGCCCGGCCCGGAGTTCGTCGCGGAACTGGCGGCGCGGGACGTCTTCGTGGTGCCGACCCTGACCGTGCTGGAATCCTTCTGCGGCCGCCCGGGCGCGGCGGACCCCTCGGCGGCACGGGTACTGGACGCGGGGGCTTTGGCGACCTTGACGGCGACGATGGCCCCGGAGCCCGCCGACGGCTACGCGGCCGAGCACGCGGCCCGGGTCGTGGCGCCACTGGCGCGGGCCGGGGTGTGCGTGCTCGCGGGGACCGACGCCGGCGCGCCCGGCACCGCGCACGGGCTGAGCTTGCACCGGGAGCTCGAGCTGCTCGTCGCGGCCGGACTCACTCCGAGGGCGGCGCTGGAGGCGGCGACGGCGGCGCCGGCGCGGCGGTTCGGGCTCGCGGATCGCGGGGAAGTGGTGGTGGGGAAGCGGGCGGATCTGGTCGTGGTGGCGGGCGATCCGCTGGCGGACATCCGCGCGTCGCGGCGGCTGGTCGCCGTGTGCCGGGAGGGCGTCCTGCACGAAACAGAAGCCTCTTTCCCGGCATGAAAGGGAGGCGCCCGCCAGTCCCTGGGGAAGACCGGCGAGCGCCTGCTCGGGGTGGGTGGTTCAGTCGTTGACGCCGGCGGCGATCGGGGCCGTCGCGGCCGCGGACTGGCGGCCGCGCAGGAAGATCGTGGCCACGGCCGCGCCGAACAGGGCGATCAGCGCCGCCGTCAGCAGGCCGGCGTGCAGGCCGCTCGTGGTGGCCGCCACCGTGTCGCCGGTGCTCTCCAGGCTCGCCGTGCGGGCGGTCACCACCGCGGCCAGCACCGGCAGCCACACCGCGCTGCCCAGCTGCTGCGCGGTCTGCGCCAGGCCGCCCGCCAGGCCCTGCTTGTCGTCCGGCAGCCCCGACGTCACCGTGATGTTGAACGCGATGACCGCCGTGACGTGCCCGAAGCCGAGGCCGATGTTGGTCAGCACCAGCAGCGTGAAGTTGCCGCTCTGGGGCAGCAGCACCATCAGGCCGGTCGACACCGCCTGCAGCAGCAGCCCGCAGACGAGCGCGCGCGGCACGCCGAGCGCGCCGATCGTCCGGTTGCCGATCAGCCCGCCGATCACCGCTGAGCCGCCGAGGGGGATCAGCGACAGGCCGGTGCGCATCGGGCTGTAGCCCAGCACGTCCTGCATGTAGAGCGTCTCCAGGACGGTCGCGCCACCGCACATGCCGAAGGTGATGAACCCGGCCAGCCCGCCCCACTTCACCGACCGCCGCCGCAGGACGTCCAGGGGCGCCAGTGGTGCCGGGTGTTTCGCTTCGGCGTAGAGGAACAGGCCCAGGAACACCACCCCGGCGGCGAGCGTGCCGATCGTCGCCGGGCTGTCCCAGCCGGCACTGTCGCCGGTCGAGATGCCGTAGACGAGCGCCAGGATGCCGGCGGTGGCGAGCACCGCACCGGGCACGTCGAGCCGGGCGGCGTTCGCGTCCTTGCTCTCCTCCAGCAGCGCGATCGCGGCGACGAACACGATCCCGCCGATGATCGCCAGCAGCAGCATGGTCCAGCGCCAGCTGAGCGCACCGGTGATGATGCCGCCGCTGATCACGCCGACGATGAAGCCGAGCATCAGCACCGCGCCGTTGACGCTGAGCGCCTTCTGCCGTTCCGGCCCCTCGCGGAACGACGTCGTCAGCAGCGACATCGCCGACGGCCCGACCATCGCCGCGCCGATGCCCTGGCCGGCGCGGGCCAGGATGAGCAGCCACGGCGTCTCGGCCAGCCCGCCGGCGAGCGAGAACACGGTGAACAGCGCGACGCCGATGAGGAACAGCTTGCGCCGGCCGAACAGGTCGGACGCCCGCCCGAACAGCAGCAGGAACCCGGCGATGAACAGGATGAAGGCCGTCATCACCCACTGCAGGTCCGCGGTGGAGGTGAAGCCGAGGTCGTGCCCGATGGCGGGCAGGGCCACGCTGACGATCGAAAAGTCGAGCGCGACCATGAACTGCGATGCGCAGAGCATGATGAGGAGGAGCCAGCGCCGGGCGCCGAAGCGCGTGGGCGGGTCCGGCCGGGATGCGTCAGTAGCCATGGGACCAGCCTGGGGCACGCGTCGCGCGCGTGGAGAGCCTGAACCAGTCGTGGTATTGGCAGTACCAGCATGAGCCGGTTCTGGTTGACCCCGCCGGCCGGGGCGCATGCTGGCCCGAGGCCGTGCCGTCGCGCGTGTTCCCGGCCGTCCCCCCATCCTCCTGGCGAGAAGGAGCCAGCCATGCATTCACTCGACGTCGCCGCGGCGACCGAGGACCCGATCCGCCGGATCCCGTCCGGCTTCATGCTCGGCACGAAGACCCTCGCCCGCGGCGCGGAGCTGGGGTTCGTCGAGTCGGACTTCTACTTCGCCGGCCGCGGCGGGGTGCTGGGCGACGTCGACTCCGACGTCGTCGCGGCGGGCTTCACGTTCGTCAACGCCGAGTCCCTGCGGGTGGTGTGGGAACGCAGCCGCGACGTGCTGCCGCGCCGGGAGGCGTCGGTCGAGTTCGCGGTCTGCGCGGCCGGCTGGGCCCAGGAGCACATCCCGGACGAGTTCGACGCGGCCCGCCTGGCCGAGCTCCTGGACCCGGTCGTCGCCGCGGCGGGCCCCGAACTGGCCCCGGTGTTCGCCGGCTGGCGGGCCCTGGACGTACCGGCCGAGCCGAAGGCGCACGCACTGCACCAGCTCAACGTCCTGCGCGAGCTGCGCGGGGCGCGCCACATGGTCGCGGTCCTGGCGGGCGACCTGGCCCCGCAGGACGCACTGCGCTACCACTCGCCCTCGGTGATCTGGGACCTGTTCGGCTGGCCGGGCCGGCTGGAGGCCTCCCGCGTCCGCCAGGTCGGCAAGCGCTGGCAGAGCGCGATCGACGTGACGAACCAGCTCCTGGCCCCGGTGTTCGACGTGCTGCCGGAGGCGGAGCGGGGTGAGCTGGTGACGTTGCTGCAGTACCTGCTGACGGTGACGTCCTGACCGATCGCGTGGAGAGGCCACCCGGCGCAATCCGGGTGGCCTTTCCGTTGTCAGGATTCGGCGCGGTACCGGTGGATGAGCGACGCGGCCATCGCGCCTTCACCAACCCCGGACGCGATCCGCTTCACCGACCCGGCCCGCGCGTCCCCGGCCGCGAACACCCCCGGCATGTTCGTCTCCAGCAGGAACGGCCGCCGCGGGAGGTCCCAGGCGTCCGGGGTGGCCTCCGGGAGGTCCGGGCCCGTCAGCAGGAAACCGTGACCGTCGCGGGCGACCGCGTCCGCCAGCCACTCCGTGCGGGGGCGGGCGCCGATGAACGTGAACAGGTACTCCGCGTCCTCCGTGGACACCCGGCCGGTGCGGCGGTCGCACAGGGTCAGGCGGCGCAGGCGGTCGTCGCCGTCGACCGCGACCACCGTGGTGTCCACGCGGACGTCGATGGCCGGGTGGCTGCGGATCTCGTCGATCAGGTAGCGCGACATCGACGCCTCCAGCGAAGGCCCGCGCACCAGCAGCGTCACCCGCGACGCGTGCTCGGCGAAGTGCAGGGCCGCCTGGCCCGCCGAGTTCGCCCCGCCGACGATCCACGCGTGCCCCTGCGCGCACGTCGTCGTCTCCGATGTCGTTGCCCCGTAATAGATCCCGGCACCCTCGAACCGCTCGGCGCCCACCGCCTCCAGCCGCTGGTACGCCAGGCCCGTCGCCAGGAGCACCGCGCCCGCCGTGACCTCGCGCCCGTCCGACAGGCACAGCACCCGGGCCCGCCCGGCCGCGCGCAACGCGACCGCCGAAACCGGCGCCAGGATGTCGGTGCCGAACCGGCGGGCCTGCGCCACCGCCCGGCGGGTCAGCTCCGCGCCCGACACCCCGGCCGGGAAACCCAGGTAGTTCTCGATCCGGCTCGACGTGCCGGCCTGCCCGCCCGGCACGTAGGCGTCCACCAGCAGGGTGCTCAGCCCCTCGGACGAACCGTAGACGGCCGCCGCCAGCCCGGTCGGGCCGCCGCCGACGATCACCGTGTCGTAGTGCGGCCGGTCCACGGCCGGGGCGAGCCCGAGCACCTCGGCCAGCTCCCGGTGCGTGGGCTGGGACAGCCGGGTCCCGTCGGGCAGGTGCACCCGCGGCCACGCCGCCCCCTCGGCGTCGGCGCCGCTCGCGGTCGTGACGTCGACGAAGCGGAACGGCTGCTGGTGGCGGGTCAGGAAGTCGCGCAGGCGGTGCGTGGCCGGCGCGAACGGGTGGCCGACGACGCGGATGCCGCCGTAGGGCGGGCAGTAGGCCGCCTCCCACGACGCGAGCAGGTCGTCGAGCACCGGGTAGAGCCGCTCCTCCGGCGGCTCCCACGGCTTGACGAGGTAGTGGTCGAGGCGCACCTCGTTGATCGCGGTGATCGCGACGGACGTGTCCGCGTACGCGGTCAGCAGCACCTTCTTCGCCGCCGGGAAGCGGCTTCGCGCCTGTCCGAGGAACTCGGTGCCGGTCATCTCCGGCATCCGCTGGTCCACCAGCAGCAACGCCGCTTCGGTGCCGCGCTCGCGCAACGTGTCGAGGATCCCCAGCGCCGCCCGGGGCGTGCCGGTGGCCAGGACGCGGTACCGGTCGCGGTAGCGGCCGAGGTCCCGCCTCAGCGCGCTGAGGACGGTCGGGTCGTCGTCGACGACCAGCAGGGCGGGCGCGGACTGCTTGGCGGTCACCATGATCGCAGTGTCCGCACCGCACGCGCGCGCGCCGATCCCGACGTCACGAAGTCCGCCGAGGTACCCCCGAATCGACGTCCGGTGCCCGGCCCGACTTGTCGAAGTGACGGCGCCGTAAGGCTTTTCCCTGGCTCCGCGGCGGATCCGGTTGCTTCACTGGCTTCAGCCCGGATCCCGGGAATTCACCAGCACCAGCACGGGAGTGCCGATGTCCAAGAAAATCCTGTACGTGCTCTCCGAGTACGGCTACTGGGGTGAGGAGCTGCTCGGCCCGGTGACCGCCACCGACGCGGCCGGCTACGAGAGCGTCTTCGCCACCCCCAACGGGAAGCGGCCGCAGGCGCTGCCGCCGAGCCTCGACCCCGGGTACGTCGACCCGCCGCTCGGCCGCTCGGTCACCACGCCCGAGGTCGCCGTCGCCGCGCGCGAACTCGACGAGTCCGCCCGGCTGGACGACCCGCTGAGCCTGGCCGAGCTGATCCCCGAGCGGCCTTACAACAGCGAGCCCGGGTTCCTGCGGCTGATCGAGGCGTACTACCGCGATCTGTCCACTCTGGACACCGAGGTCGAGCGGTACGACGCGCTGGTCATCGTGGGCGGCAGCGGCCCGATTGTCGACCTGGCCAACAACGGGCGGCTGCACGAGCTGATCCTCGCCTTCGTCCGCGCGGACAAGCCGGTCGTCGGCGAGTGCTACGGCGTCGCGCCGCTGGCCTTCGCCCGCGACTGGGAGGACCGGACCAGCATCATCCGCGGCAAGCACGTCACCGGCCACTGCAAGGAGTACGACTACAAGGACGGCACCGGGTTCGTCGGCGTCGACTTCAACATGGGGCCGCCGCCGTACCCGCTCGAGTACATCCTGCGCGACGCCACCGCCCCGGACGGGCGCTACCACGGCAACGTGGGCAAGGAGACGTCGGTGATCGTCGACTACCCGTTCATCACCGCCCGGTCCACGCCGGACTCGTTCCTCGCCGGGCAGAAGCTGGTCGAGGTGCTGGAACAGGGTTTGCGCCGCTTCGGCTGGTGACCGCGGAAGAGTGAAGGAGCACACGATGACCGCACGCGCGGGCCGGGTGGCGATGCTCGAGCAGTTCGCCGCCGACGGCATGACCCGGATGTTCGGCAACCCGGGCACGGTGGAACAGGGCTTCCTCGACGAGCTCGAGAACTTCCCCGGCATCGGCTACGTGCTGGGCCTGCAGGAGGCGGCGGTCGTCGGGATCGCCGACGGGTACGCCCGGGCCGGCGGCCGGCCGGCGCTCGTCCAGCTGCACACGGGCGTCGGCCTCGGCAACGGGATCGGCATGCTCTACCAGGCCATGCGGGGGCACTCGCCGCTGGTCGTGATCGCGGGCGAGGCCGGCGTCCGCTACGACGCGCTCGACGCGCAGATGGCCGCCGACCTGGTCGCCATGGCGCGCCCGGTGACGAAGTACGCGACGCGGGTGCTGCACCCCGGCTCGCTGCTGCGGGTGCTGCGGCGGGCGGTGAAGATCGCGATGACCCCGCCGCGCGGCCCGGTGTTCGTCGCGCTGCCGATGGACGTGCTCGACGAGCTCACCACCGAGCCCGCGGTGCGCACGGTGGTGCCGACCCGCGCGGTGTTGCCGGTGCCGGGCGAGCTCGACCGGGCGGCCGCGGTGCTGGCCTCGGCGCGGCGGCCGATCGTGCTGCTCGGCGACGGCGTCTCGGTGTCCGGCGCACAGGCCGAGCTGACCCGGGTGGCCGAGCTGCTCAACGCGCCGGTGTGGGGGGTGAACGACTCCGAGGTCAACATGGACACCACGCACCCGCTCTACCGCGGGCAGCTCGGCCACATGTTCGGCACGCACAGCGCGGGCGTGGTCGGGGACGCCGACGCGGTGCTGATCGCGGGGACCTACGTCTTCCCCGAGGTGTTCCCGGAACTGCGCAGCCCGTTCGCGCCGGGCGCGAAGATCGTCCACGTCGACCTGAACGACTACGAGGTGGCGAAGAACTTCCCGGTGGACGTGCCGCTGGTCGCCGACCCGAAGCCGACCCTGGCGGCGCTCGGTGACCTGCTCGCCGACGAATTGCCCGACACGGGCTGGACCGACCTCGCCCGCGGCACCCGGACCGCCCCGGAGGTGGGTGAGGACAGCCCGCTGGCCGAGCGGTTCGCCGCCGCCCTGGCCGCGCAGGCCGGCCCGGACCTGGTCGTGTTCGACGAGGCGCTGACCGCGTCGCCGAGCCTGGTCAAGCACCTCCCGCCGCGCACCCCGGGGACCTACTTCCTGACCCGGGGCGGTTCCCTCGGCGTCGGCATCACCGGGGCGATCGGGGCGAAGCTGGCCCGGCCGGACGCCCAGGTCGTCGGGTTCACCGGCGACGGCGGCAGCATGTACACCCCGCAGGCGCTGTGGACGGCCGCGCGCTACGGCATCGCCGCCCGGTTCGTCGTCTGCAACAACGGCCGCTACCGGCTGCTGGACCACAACCTCGACCAGTACCGGGCCGAGCGGGGCATCGAGCCGCACGGCTACCCGGGCGGGTTCGCCCTCGGCGACCCGGAGATCGGCTTCGTCGAGCTGGCCGCGGCCATGGGCGTCGACGGCGTCCGGGTGGCCAAGGCGTCCGAAGTGGACGAAGCCGTCGAGCGGATGCTGGCCGCGTCCGGACCGTTCCTGATCGACCTGGTGACAGCGTGATGAAACAGCTGGTGCCGCGCGAAGGCGGCGTGCTGACCGGGCGGACGATCGCGATCCTGCTGGAGGCCGACTACGTCGAGCCGGAGGTGCACTACTACGAGCGCCGGTTCGCCGAGGAGGGCGCCACCGTCCGCTGGCTCACCCGGCTCTGGGGCCAGGACTCGCTGACGTTCACCGGGCACGAGTTCGGCCTGCCGGTGACCGTCGACGACGACCTCGAGCAGGTGGACGACGATACCCTCGCCGGCTTCGACGCGCTGATCGTGCCCTCGGGGATGGTCTCCGACCGCCTGCGCTACACCGAGGACCCGGCCCGCCTCGCCCCGGCGGTGGACCTGCTGCGGCGCGCGTTCGGCATGCCGGGGGTGCTCAAGGGCGTGATCTGCCACGGGATGTGGCTGGTGTCGCCGATCCCCGAGCACGTCCGGGGCCGCCGGGTGACCGCGCACGTGAACCTCCTCGGCGACGTCCGCAACATGGGCGCGGTCTACACCGACCAGGACGTCGTCGTCGACGGCGACCTGGTCACCGCCCGTAGCGCCGACCACTGCCACCTGTTCGCCCGAGCGCTCATCGACCTGGTCGCGGCGCGTGCGGCGCGGCGGCCGCGCCGGTGGCGCCGGGCGAGCTGACCGATGCTCTGTCCACTTCGGATCTCCGGCCGGGAGTGCCTGCCATGACCGACTTCCCCTTCTCCGACCTGGTGGCCGCGCGCGTCACCGGGTACGACCGCCACACCCGGGTGGCCGACCTGCGCACGCACGACGGGCGGCCGGTGCGCGCGGAGCTGACCTCCACCACGTCGGCCCGGTTCCTGCACAACCTCGGCGAGCCCGGCGCCGACGCCACCGGCGAGCTCGACGAACTCCTGGAGCCCGGCCGGCCGCTGTTCGCCTACGGCGTGTTCTACCCGGACCGCGGCGGGCACGTCTTCGAGGCCAAGGACCTCGTCTTCTGCGGCCGGGGCGGCACCGAATACGCGTTCGAGCAGCGCGGGTGGTGGGTGCGGCAGCTCGCCGAGCTGGCCCGGTTCTACCGCCGGGCGCAGTTCGGCACCGCCGCGCACGCCGACTTCGCCGACTACCGCACCGTCCTGCGCCTCGGCGGCGACAAGAGCGACCACCACGTGCAGGAGACCGACACGATCTCGCGGCTGGTCTACGGGATGGCGTCGGCGTTCCTGCTCACCGGCGAGGAGGACTACCTGCGGGTCGCCGAGAGCGGCACCGAATACCTGCGCGAGCACATGCGGTTCGTCGACCGCGACGAGGACGTCGTCTACTGGTACCACGGGATCGACGTGCGGGGCGGCTACCACGAGAAGCTCTTCACCTCCGAGTTCGGCGACGACTACCACGCCATCCCCGCCTACGAGCAGATCTACGCCCTCGCCGGCCCGGCCCAGACCTACCGGATCACCGGCGACCCGCGGATCGCCGACGACGCCGAAGCGACCCTGCGGCTGTTCCGGCGGTTCTTCCGCGACCCCGAGCACGGCGGCTACTTCTCGCACATCGACCCGCTGCGGCTGAGCCCGCACGAGGAGTCGCTCGGGCCCAACCGGGCGCGCAAGAACTGGAACTCGATCGGCGACCACGCGCCGGCGTACCTGGTCAACCTGTTCCTCGCCACCGGCGACGAGCGGCACGCGGACATGCTGGAGGAGACGTTCGACCTGATCGTCGAGCACTTCCCGGACGAAGGCAGCCCGTTCGTGCGCGAACGCTTCCACGCCGACTGGACGCCCGACACCGGGCACGGCTGGCAGCAGGACCGCGCGGTCGTCGGGCACAACCTCAAGATCGCCTGGAACCTGATGCGGATGAACGCGATCCGCCCGAAGGCGGCCTACCGCGAACTGGCCGCCCGGATCGGCAAGTCCCTGCCCGAGTACGGCGCCGACCTCCGCCGCGGCGGCTGGTACGACGTCGTCGAGCGGACGCCGGCGCCCGGGCACGGCCGGCACCGGTTCGTCTGGCACGACCGCAAGGCGTGGTGGCAGCAGGAGCAGGCGATCCTCGCCTACCTGGTGCTCGCCGGCAACGGCGGCGACCCCGCCTTCCTCGACCAGGCCCGGCAGGCGTCGGCGTTCTACAACGCCTTCTTCCTCGACCACGACGAGGGCGGCGTCTACTTCAACGTGCTCGCTTCCGGCATCCCGTACCTGCTCGGCACCGAGCGGCTGAAGGGCAGCCACTCGATGAGCATGTACCACGCCTCCGAGCTGTGCTACCTCGCCACCGTCTACCAGCGGCTCCTGATCGGCGGGGAACCCCTGTCGCTGTGGTTCCGCCCGCGCGCCGACGCCGGCCGCGTGCTGCGGGTGGCGCCGGACGCGCTGCCGCCGGGCCGGGTCCGGCTCGACTGGGTCGAGGTCGACGGCCGCCCGTACGCCGCCTACGACCCCGAGCGCCTGCTTGTGCGCCTGCCCGACAGCGACGGCGAACTGACCGTCTGCGCCCACCTCTCGCCGGTGGACCGCTGATCGCCCGATGGAGACCGGAGAAACACCATGGAAGTCGCGAAGCACATGCAGGGCGCGGTCACCGTGATCGCGCTGGACGGGGAACTGGACAGCAGCACCGCCCCGAGGGTGCACGAGCAGCTCGGCGACCTGGTGCCGCCGCGCGGGCTGGTGCTCATCGACCTCGGCCGGACGTCGTACATGTCCAGCGCGGGCCTGCGGGTCCTGCTGCTGGTCTACCGGCAGGCGCAGGCCAACGGCGCCCGGCTGGCGCTCGCGTGCGCGCCGCCGGACGTCCGCGAGGTGATGGCGGCGACCGGGTTCCTCGGGTTCTTCACCGTGACCGACACGCTCGCCGAGGGGCTCGCCGCGCTCGAGCCGTGACGGCGAACCGACGCAGGAGGTGTGATGAGCTGGACGTCGTTGCCGGCGCGGATCGACGCGTACCCGACCCACCGCATCGGCGGGTTCGAGGTCCGCGCCGGGCAGCCGCTGCCCTTCGGGGCGACACCGGTGCCCGGCGGGGTCAACTTCTCGGTGTACTCGAACAACGCCACCGCGATGACGCTGGTGCTCTTCCGCGCCGGCGAGGACGAACCGGTCGCGGAGCTGCGCTTCGACGACTCCTTCCGGATCGGCGGGGTGTACGCGATGACGGTGTTCGGCGTCGACCCCGAGGCGATCGCCTACGCCTACCGCGCGGACGGCCCGTTCGCGCCGGCCGAAGGCGACCGGTTCGACGGCCGGGCGCTGCTCGTCGACCCGTACGCGACGCTGCTGTCGGGGCGGGAGCGCTGGCGGTGCGGGCGGGACCGGCCGTGGCGCTCCCGCATCGCGCCCGCCGACTTCGACTGGGAAGGCGACCGGCCGCTGCGGATCCCGCCGGAGGACCTGGTCGTCTACGAGGCGCACGTGCGCGGGTTCACCGCGCACCCCAGCTCCGGCGTCCGCGCGCCGGGGACGTTCGCCGGGCTGGTGACGAAGATCCCGTACCTGGTCGAGCTCGGCGTGAACTGCGTCGAGCTGATGCCGGTGTTCGAGTTCGACGAACGGGACAACGTCCGCACCGATCCGCGCACCGGCGAGCCCCTGGCCAATTACTGGGGCTACAGCACGGTCGGCTTCTTCGCGCCCAAGGCGGGGTACGCCGCCACCGGGCGGCACGGCATGCAGGTCGACGAGTTCAAGCACACCGTCAAGGAACTGCACCGGGCCGGCATCGAGGTGATGCTCGACGTGGTGTTCAACCACACCGCCGAGGGTGACGAGCGGGGCCCGACGCTGTCGCTGCGCGGCCTGGACAACCGCACCTACTACATGCTCACGCCGGACGGGCACTACTTCAACTTCAGCGGCACCGGCAACACGCTCAACTGCAACCACCCGGTGGTGCGCGGGTTCGTGCTGGACTGCCTGCGGTACTGGGCGTCGGAATTCCACGTCGACGGCTTCCGCTTCGACCTCGCCGCGATCCTCGGCCGCGCTCCCGACGGCGTCCCGCTGGCCAACCCGCCGCTGCTGGAGGCGCTCGCGCACGACCCGGTGCTGCGGGACTGCAAGCTGGTCGCCGAGGTGTGGGACGCGGGCGGGCTGTTCCAGGTGGGCAGCTTCCCGGACTACTGCCGCTGGGCGGAGTGGAACGCCGGCTACCGCGACGCGCTGCGGCACTTCCTCAAGGGGGACGTCGGCAGCGTGGCCGAGCTGGCCACCCGGTTCGTCGGCTCGCCGGACCTCTACGCCCGCCGCGGCGCGGTGGCCTCGGTCAACTTCGTCACCGCGCACGACGGCTTCACGCTGCGGGACCTGGTGTCCTACAACGAAAAGCACAACGAAGCCAACGGCGAGGACGGCCGCGACGGCGAGAACCACAACATCTCGTGGAACTGCGGGCACGAGGGCCCGGTGGACGGCGGCCCGGTCGCCCGGCTGCGCGACCGGCAGGTGCGCAACGCGCTGCTGATCCTGCTCACCAGCCACGGCATCCCGATGCTGCTGGCCGGCGACGAGGCCGGGCGGACCCAGCACGGCAACAACAACGCCTACTGCCACGACGACGAGCTGTCCTGGTTCGACTGGACGCTGGTCGAGCGCAACGCCGGGCTGGTCGAGTTCACCCGGCACCTGATCGCCTTCCGCCGGGCGCACCCGTGCCTGCGGCGCCGCCGGCAGCCCACCGGCCGCGCCCAGGGCCTGTTCCCGGACGTCAGCTGGCACGGCGTGCGCGCGTGGACGCCGGACTGGTCGCCGCACAGCCGCGTGTTCGCCGCGATGCTGTGCGCCCGCGACGCGAGCGGCGCCGACGACTGCGTCTACGTGGCCGCCAACGCGCACTGGGAGCCGCACGAGCTGCAGCTGCCCGAGTTGCCGCCGGAACTGACCTGGCACCGGTTCGCCGACACCGGCGCCGGGCCGGGCGCGGACAGCCACGCGCCCGGCACCGAACCACCCCTGCCCCGGCAGGACTCGGTCCGGCTGGCCCCGCGGTCGTCCGCGGTGCTGCTCGCCCGGCCGGGCCCGGCCGCGGCGCGATCGCACGAGGAGTGAACCACCGATGAGTGTTCCCACGGACTTCCAGGCCAAGCTCGACGTCGACGACGGGACCGCCACGGTGTGGCTGTCCGGCGAACTCGACTCGCGCTCGGCGGCCGTGCTCGACGAACTGGTCACCCGGGCCGTCGACCAGCACGTCCGCCGGATCGTCCTGCTGGCCGGCGAGCTGACCTACCTGTCCTCGGCCGGGCTGCGGTGCCTGGTCTTCGCGCACCAGAAGCTCGGCCGCACCGGCGACATCGTGCTGGTCGGCGCCCGGCCGGAGGTGGCCGAGACGATCCGGCTGACCGGGTTCGACCGGGCCATCGTGATGCAGAGCCGGGCGGAGCCCTGATGGCCGGGCGCCGGCTGCGGGTCAACACCGGCGACGACGTCAACGGCGTGCTGGCCGGGCTCGTCGCCGAACTCGCCGCGCAGGGCGGCCTGTCGGCGCCGCAGGCCTACCGGCTGCGCCTGGCCGCGGACGAGATCACCACGAACATCGCCTGCCACGGCTACCGCGGCGCGCCGGGGGTGATCGACCTCGGCGGGTACGCGGCGCACGGGCGGGTGTGGCTGAGCATCGAGGACGACGCGCCGCCGTTCGACCCGCGCGGCCACCACCCCGACCCCCGCCTGTCGGCCGCGCCGCCGCTGCGCGCCGCGGGCGGCCTCGGCCTGCACCTGGCCCTGACCGTCGTCGACGAGTTCGGCTACGAGCACGTGCGCGGCCGCAACCGCAACATCCTGGTGCTGCACCGCGAACGCGGCGGGCACCGGGGCGTTCCGAACGACGGAGGAAACGATGAGCGGTACGACCGCGCTTCTCGTCGCTGACAGCGAAAACCCCGCCCCCGAGCTCGAGCGGGTGCTGCGCGCGGAGGACATCGGCCTGACGAAGGTCAGCGCGGCCGGGTTCGCCGACCGGCCCGGCCGGCTCGACGCCGACGTGCTGCTGGTGTCGGCCTCGCTCGGCCTGCAGCGGGTCGCGCTGATCGCGCAGCAGGTCGCGGTGACCGGCGCGTCGGCCACCCTGCTGGTGTTCCCCGAAGGGGAGGACTTCCAGGCGCTCGAAGCCTGCGCGCGCGGCGGGTTCGACTTCGTCGTCCCGCCCTACCTGCCGGGCCTGCTGCGGAGCCGGATGACCTCCTGCTGGGAACGCTGGCAGCTGACCATGACGGTGGAGGAGATGGCCGCCGCGGCGAGCGTGCGCGAGTACGAACGCGACCTGAGCATCGCCCGGGAGATCCAGTCCGGGTTCCTGCCGCAGGAGCTGCCGTCGGCGCCGGGCTGGGAGTTCGCGTCGCGGTTCCGCCCGGCACGCCAGGTGGCCGGCGACTTCTACGACGGCTTCGAACTGGTCAACGGCCGGCGGCTGGGGTTCGTCGTCGCCGACGTCTGCGACAAGGGGATCGGCGCGGCGCTGTTCATGGCGCTGATCCGGACGCTGCTGCGGCACACCGCCGAGCACACCGGCACCTGGAGCCCGGTGGACGCCGTGCCCGAAGTGGCGGGCGGCCCGGCCGGCGCGGTCCTGCCGCCCCTGCTGTCCCTCGGCGCCGGCCCGCTGATCCAGGCCGTGCTCGGGACCAACCGGTACATGGCGCGCAACCACCTGCGGCAGGGCTACTTCGCCACGGTGTTCTTCGGCGTGCTCGACCCGGCTTCCGGCGCGCTGCTGTACATCAACGGCGGTCACAACCCGCCGGTCCTGGTGCGCGCGAGCGGCGGGCACGAGCTGCTCACCCCGACCGGGCCCGCGGTCGGCATGATGCCCGGCAGCGCGTACACGCTCGGCCACACGAGCCTGCAGCGCGGCGATACGCTGTTCCTGTACACGGACGGCGTCGTCGAAGCCCGTGACCGGGCGGGCGCGCTCTTCGGCATGGACCGGATGACCGCCGTGGCCGCGCGGGCGGGGACGGCGGCCGAGAAACTGCTGCTGGAGATGGAGGACACGCTGTCGCGGTTCGTCTCCGGCGCCGAGCAGTCCGACGACATCACCATGCTCGCGCTGCACCGGCGCAGCCGCCCGTGACGCAGTTCCCCGGCGGGCGGGTGCGCGGCAGCCGGGTGGCCGTCGTCGGCGGCAGTGTCGCCGGGTGCGCCGCGGCGATCGCGCTCGCCCGCGCGGGCTGCGCGGTGACCGTGTTCGAGCGCAGCCGCGGCGTGCTGGCCGACCGGGGGTTCGGCGTCGGGCTGGCCAGGACCGCCTGGCAGGAGTTCGCCGACGCCGGCTACTTCGCCGCGGCCATGCCGGCCCTGCGGTGCCGGTCGCGCTGGTGGATCGTCCCGGACCCGGCGGGCGGCGACACCGGGCGCCGGGCCTGGCGGCAGCCCCTCGACCTGCTCCTGACCAACTGGGGCATCGTCTGGCGCGGTCTGCACGAGCGCGTCCCGGACAGCGTCGCCCGGCACACGGCGACGGTGACCGCCGTCCGCGAAACCGAAGACGGCGTCGAGGTGACCGCGGACGGCGTGCCCGGGCACTTCGACGTCGTCGTCGGCGCGGACGGCTACGCGTCCCTGGTCCGGCGCGCCACCGGCGGCGGTCATCCGGATTACGCGGGCTACGCGCTCTGGCGCGGCAACTACCCGGTGTCGCGCCTCGGGACGCCGCCCCCGGCCCTGGACGGGACCGGGGTGTCGGTGATGTTCCCCGGCGGCCACGCGGTGTTCTACCTGATCCCCGGCCTGCCGGGCGCGGAGACGAGGGTGAACTGGGCGGCCTACCTGCCCCTGCCGCACCCCGGCGGCCGGCGGTCGTGGCCCCCGGGCACGGTCGGGGACGGTCCGGCCGCCGCACTCGACCGCGTCGTCGAGGCCCACTTCCCCCCGGCGTGGGCTCGCATCGTCCGGGCCACCACCCGCGCCGAGCTGGCCCTGCAGCCGATCTACGACCTCGCCGTCACCCGCTACGCGACGGGCCGGGTGCTGCTGGCGGGCGACGCGGGAGCGCTGGCCCGCCCGCACGCGGGTGGCGGCGTGACGAAGGCGGTCCAGGACGCCCGGGCGCTAGAGGAAGCCTGCCGCCGGCACGGCGTCTGGGACGCCGCCCTGGCGGAGTACGACACGGCCCGCACCGCGAACGGCGCGAAACTGGTGGCCCTCGGCCGCCGTCTCGGCACGGCCCAGGTCGGCCGCACCCCGGACTGGACGGCGATGGACGAGGCTGCCTGCCGGCGGTGGTGGCGGTGGCACGGGGGGGAGGGGGGGGGCGGGGGGGGGCAACGGGGGGGGCCCCGC
>NZ_JBSGJD010000118.1:0-28040 GCF_053605405.1 Amycolatopsis sp. NPDC003861 | reverse complement strand
GTTGCCGGCGTCGCCGGTGGACACGGTGATGGTCTGGCCCTGGATCGCCGCCTGCAGCGCCATGGAGTTGAACTGGTCCCGCGCCGCCTGCGGCAGAGAGGATTCGCCGTCGGCGTTGCCGTAGCTGTTGCTGATCACGTCCACCGCGTTGTCGGTGACGGCCTGGTTGAACGCGTCGTAGATCCCGGTGCCCTTGCAGGTTTTCCCGGCGTAGTAGCGGATCTTCGCGCTCGGGGCGATGGTGTGGGATGCCTGCACGTCCAGGGTCTGCTCGGCGTTCCAGCCTTCCGCGCCGCATTCCTGCGCGTCGGTGAACCCGCCCTGCGGCAGGACCGCGGAGTACTGGCCGGACGCCAGCGGCGGCACGCCGAGCTGGGCGGCAGCCTGGTTGGTGTCGGCGACGACGGTGTCGGAGTTGTAGGCGCCGACGACACCGATCGTCGTGCCGGCCCCGGTGTATCCGTTGCCCAGCTTGTACATCGCGCGGACCTGGGTGCCGGTGTAGCCGCACAGCGAGTTGGACTGGGATCCGGCCGGGTACTTCTGCGGGACGTCCGTGTTGTTTTGCTCGCCCCACCACCGCGCGCAGTGCTGCTCCGCGGCCGCCGCATTCGGCCGGGTGTGCTGGGGCTTGAGCAGGGCTGCGCTGTCGTCCAAGCCGAGCACGGCGGTGATCGAGGCACGCAGCGAAGTCGGCACGGTGACAGGCGACGCCGGGGCCGTCAGCGTCCGGGTAACACCGTCGACGCGGGTCCGGAACGCGGAGATCCTCGTGCTGAACGCGGTCTCCAGGGTTGCGGTCGGGGCTTCGGCGTCGACGAAGTGGCGGTTGCCGCTGACCCCGGTCACGTGCAAGCCCTGCTTGGCCAGCCACTGTGACACCTGGTCGACAGCGTTCTGCGTCGGGGCAAATCGGTCGAGAAACTCCGTCGAGGACAGGAATTTTCCGTGCTCGGCGCTGCCCGGAGTCGCCAGCCGCGCGGCGAGGCGTTCGGCACCGGCGTGATCACGCAGCGCCAGCGCGACCTGGATGTGCCGGACGGCGTTTCCGTTGCTGCGGGCGACTTCCGTGTGTGGGGTGGCCCAAGCGGGGGTGTTCCCGGCTATTGGTGCGCGGTCGCCGGTGTCGTCGGCGGGGGTACTGGGTGCCGCGACCGCGGTGGCCGCGGTGGAGGCGAGTAGGGCCGCGGTCGCGGCGAGGGCATGCCAAAGACGGCTGTGCATCGAGGTTTCTCCTTGTATGAAAAGGGAAAGCCGTCCAGCGCGCCGTCAAGTTATTGACGGACGTGCTGGAGGGTGTGCCTCGTGCCGCAGCCAGGGTTACGCGAAGAGGGCTGAGCGGAGACGTCAAGGGACCACAAGAACGGCTGTGTGCGGCCGGTCGTGGAGTTCGCTGATCGAGAAGTCCGAAGTAGTATCGGACGAGTAGGGTGCGCTACGGTCGAGTGTGCGCTGCCGGCGGTCCGCGAGCGGCCTGCGTCCGGCGTGGTGTGGAGGATGGAAACACGAGAATGCCCCCTGCTGTCGGGCGGACCGTGCCGGATTCCACGCCTCCCCAGGGTGGAGCACTGGTCTGCCTTGCTGAGACGAACGATAACCGCCCTCGCACAAAAGTGCAAACACTTGTGGCGGTCTTGCTGTGAATCTGTTTCTAGTAGGCCGATCGTGCTGCGAACTGTCGCCCGAAGTAGTCATACGGACTCTTGCTGTGGAGGTGTGCTGGCGCAGGCCCGCCACTGCGGCGTCGCCCTCGTCGGCGTGGGCGTGATCCGGTTTCTGTCGGTTGAGTGAAACGAGTTTTCACGGTCTGGTGTTAGTCCGGCGCGGACAGTGTGTTGACGATTAACCCGATCGGGTGTTTGGTTGTGAAGTGGTCGATCGTCGCAGGCCACAGGTGGTACGACATCTGCCACGGAGGGTGTCACGAGGCTGGCGAGCACCGTCCGCCGATTGGGAGGGCGGGGTGCCCGGCGTGAGGAGGGGATCGTGAAGGACATCATGAGCCGGGCAAAACCGGCAGTCGGCGTCGGCTGGCGTCACTGCGTTCATTGCGGTGGATAAGCGCATTCGCAGACCGGTTGAACAGTCGCTCGCTGGTGTTCAGCTGACGACATTCTTCGGGCGATCCCGCGAACTGGTCGAGGTGTGCGAACGGCTGAACGCCGGTGACAGGGTGGTGACGCTGACCGGATCGCCCGGCGTCGGGAAGACGCGATTGGCGGGCGAACTGCTCGTGCATATGAATGAGCATTACGAGGCGTCGGTGTTCATTCGTCTCGCCGAACTCGGCGTGCACGCCGATATGGTGGATGCCGAGCAGCGAATCTGCAACTTGCTCATTGCAGCCTTGCGTATCTCGCACCATCAGCCGAACGCCGACCCCACCGACGTGCTGATCGAGCACGTCCGTGACCGGCGCGTGCTGATCGTGCTGGACAACTGCGAGCAAGTGCTGGACGCGGTTGCCGAGCTGGTCAACCGGATCATCACTGAGACCGTCATGGTGCAGGTGATCGCCACCAGTCGCCCCTACCTCGACGTCCAGGGCGAACACCGGGTGCACCTGGGCCCCTTATCGACCCCCGCCGAGAACGCCGACCGCGCGGCGGCCGAGCGCAGTGACGCGGTACAGCTGCTGGCCGACCGCGCCACCGCGGTCGGACGGCCACTGACCGAGCAGGACGACTGGCAAGCCATTGTCGACCTGGTCCGCTGGTCCTCAGGTATTCCGCTGGTGCTCGAACTCATCGCGGCCCAGTTCGGCCGGGGACGTGCACCGGCGGTCGTCCTCGATCGCCTGCAAGGCGGCGCGTCGCTGAAGTACGGTCCCGGCGCGCGCGGGATTCCCAAGCATCATCTCGCGCTCGACATCGCGATCACCGAGTCCTGGGACCTGTGTTCGCCGCAGCAGCAACGGGTCTGGGCGCGGCTGACCGTCTTTTCCGGCGGGTTCACGCTCGACGCCGCTGAAGAGGTGTGCGCGGATGAGCTGATCGATCGTGGTGAGATCCTGGAGACGTTGGATCATCTGGTGCGGCACTCGATCATCGAAGGTGCCTCCCCTGATGGGCGCTACCGTCAGCATACCTTTCTGCGTGAGTACGGCCGGCGCAGCCTGAGCACAGCCGGCGAACTCAACGACGTCAGCGAACGGCACTACCGATGGATTGCCGGGCTGGCCAGGCAAGCGGCCGAGCAGTGGTTCGGACCGGAGGAGGTCCGGTGGCTGGACCTGGTCAACGCCGAATCCCGCAACATCGCCGCAGCCGTGGCATGGTGCTCCGACAACGGCCTGACCGAGCGCGGCTTGGCGATCATGGTGGACGTCCTGCTGACGCGCGCGCCGTTCTTCTTCGCCACTGAGGTGCAGGTGTGCCGCCGGGTCGAAGAGCTGCTGCGCGAGGGCCCGGTGGTGGCGTCGGAGGTGCGGATCTCGGCACTGGCGATGGCCGGCTGGGTGTGGATCGCCCTCGGCGAGCAAACCCGCGGGAAGACGCTCCTGGACGAATGCGTGCGCCTGGCGTGCGAAGCGGGCAAGTACGACGCTCCGGCAGTCCAGCTGGTTGAAGGTACCTACGAGGCACTCGCCCTCGGGCAGCGCAGCGGGTTCGCGAAACTGGCCGCTGCCAGTGCCGGTTTCCGCGCCGCGGGTGCCGAAGGTCCCGCCTTCATGGCGGACCTGTTCCACGCCATGACCGCCGGTTTGCTTGGCCCGGCTGAGGAGGCGGACCGGATGTCGCAACGCTGCCTGGCCGAAGCTCGCCGCCGCGGCGCCGAATGGGCCGTGACATGGGCGGAGTGGACGCGCGGCTTACCCGCGTGCTCCGATCCCGTCACCGACAATCCCGAGCCGCTGCGGCGGCAGATCGCCCTCGGCGACCTGTGGGGGCCTGGCTGGTGGGTCGAGCGGAAAGCCTGGGAGCTGGCCAAGGACGGAGACTACGTCGGCGCGGCTCGGGCGATCGGCGGCTCCGACAGCCTGCAGGCCCGCCACGGTGTCCACTACAACGGCTTGGCCAGCTTCAAACCCCACCGCGGACGAGCGAAAGCCGACATCGCCTTGGTGCTCGGGCCGGTGGAGTCGACGGCGGCCTACCTCGAGGGCAGCCTGCTGACCGATGAGCAGATCGTCGCCCTGGCATTCGGCGACACCGACCCTGCGGCGGAGCCGACGCTGAATGAGCGGCAGTGGGCAATAGTCCGGCTGGTCGCCCAGGGACTGAAGAATCAGCAGATCGCGAAGACTGTGCGGTTCTCCGTGCGCACGGTCGAGACCGAGCTGACGACGATCTATGGCCTGCTGGGTGTGGCGGGACGTCGGGAGCTAGCGGAGTGGTACCGGGCCCGGTCGGCGCCTACTGGTGTTCCCACCGCACCGGTAGGGCCGCGACGCCGCGGATGACCCCGAACGTCCGCCGCACCGTGGTGCCCGGCTGCAGGCGGAGGCCGGGCAGCGCGCGCAGCAGCTCGGTGAGCATGACGCGTAGTTCGACGCGGGCGAGGTGCCGGCCGAGGCAGCGGTGCTCGCCGGCACCCCACCCCAGGTGCTGCGGAGCGTCGCGGTCGCGGTCGAGGCGGAAGACGTCGCCGTCGTCGAAGACCCGTTCGTCGCGGTTGGCACTACCCCACGCCAGCAGCAGCCGGTCGCCCGGAAACAGCGGCATTCCGCCGAGATGCGTCTTGCTGATCACGGTGCGTCCGGTCGCCGCGACCGCCGGCTCGTAGCGGACCAGCTCCTCCACGAACGCCTCCAAGGCTGCAGGCTCGGCGGTGATGCGCTCCCGCAGCGGCAGGTCTTCCAGCAGCTGCAGGAGCGCGGTGGCGCACGCGTCGGCGGTTGTCAAGTGGCCGGCCGCGACCATCAGCATGGTCATCTTGACCAGCTCGTCATCGTCGGCGGAGTGGCCATCCACCTGCGCGTGCACCATCGCCGAGAGCAGATCACGGCCGGGATGGGCGCGGCGTTGCTGGATCTGCCCGAGGAGAAAACTGCGTAGGTCCGGCCGGCCTGCTGGGCCTCGGTGAGCGTCTCGGCGCTGTAGAGGGCACGGACGTGCTCGGACAGCCACACGCGTTCCAACTCGGCGAGGCCGAGCACCCGTCCGATCACCAGCGGCGGCACCTGACGGGTGTAGGCCCCGACGAGTTCAGCAGCGCCGTGTGGGATCAGCTCCTGCAGGACCTCCCGGCAGACCGTCCGCACGTACTGCGCTTGCGCGGCCGCGATGGCCGGGGTGAAGAACGTCTGCAGCAGGCGCCGCCATTGGTGGTGGTGGTCGGCGTCGGTCTCGAACATCGGCGCGACGGCGTCACGCATCTCGGTGACCACCGCCGCCGCACCCAACCCGTCGACATAGGCACTGAACCGATCAGAGGCGCGCGCTACCTCCCGGATCTCGGCATACCCGGTGACCAGCACGAACCCGTCCAGCTCCCCGCTGCGCGCCACCGGACACCCGCGTCGGATCGTCCCCAGCGTGTCGTAGACGGTCTCGGCGACGGCCGGATCGAGGTGGCTGAATGACCACGCCACTTCCGCGGGATCGGTCCCTGATTTTTGCGCCGCGGCGCCCCCCAGTTCCAGAGCCATAAGAACCTGGCTACTGGCCGTGAATGACGCAGGTCAAGGATCCCAGCGGGACATTGTGGAAAAGAATGTGGACTCCACATCGCCGACATGTGGACCAAATGCGGCAACAAGCGGCGGTGGTTGCGGAGCGTGTCCGTCACTATGACTCCAACGCCCTGAACAGCCGCGACGTAGGTCACCACGGCTTGACGGGGGATCACACAGGGGTGCCGGCGGGGGGCCGGCTGGATATCGAACGCACAGGGGCAAAAGTGAGCACTACCGTCCACAGGAATCACGAGTTCATCCGGCGCTGCGACACCATCATCAGCGCCCTTCCGATCCGTCATCCGTTCGAATTGCGGGCCTTCCTCGACGCGCTGGGACAGCAACAGGGCATGCCCGTGATCCTGGGGCGGATGCCTATGCGGCGCGGCGGGGCCAGCGGCCTGCTGGCGCGCACGCGTGAGGAGTGCTGGCTGACGATCGTGGCGAGGGCCGTGCCGGCGCACGCCGCGCACATCGCCTTCCACGAGATCGGCCACTGGATCCTCGGCCATCCCGGTACCTACGCCTGCGGCCGCCGCACACACCCCGACGACCGGTGGGAGCTCGAAGCCGAGCAGTTCGCGTGCCTGCTGCGCGAGCACGTGAACGCGGGCGCGGCGCGCTACCGCGCTCGGCTGCCGGGCCGGACGGCCCTGCGGGCGGCATTCGGGTCACGACAGCACCTGTGCGCCGATGCCTGACGCGGTCTCGCTGCTCTGGCTCGGCGCCGCGGCCGCGGGCGTGATCGAGGCGGTCCGCAAGGCGGTGGTCAACCGGGGCAGCGGCTACGCGCTCAGCCGCCACTTCCTGACCGCCGGCATCGCCTGCATGGCGTTGTCGCTGGCCGCCGGGGCGCCGGTCACCTTGGACTGGGTCGACGAGCTGACGGGCCTGCACAACACCGCGGTCGTGGCGCAAAACGTGCTGGCGATGCTGGCGATGGTCTTCACCGCCGGGTTCCTGCACACCCTGGGACAGCTGCGCCTGCCCATGCCGGCAGTGATCACGATCTTCGTGGTCTGCGCGGCAGCGATGATCACCCTGTACACGCTGGCCGGGGCGCGCACGTCGTTCTTCGCCTCGCCGCGGAACCCGACCTGGCCCTCCCAGCTGTACTCCGCCATCTACCTGGGCTACCTCGTCGGCTGGCTGGCGATGCTCCTACTAGGCCTGACCGTGGTGGCCCGCGGCGAGGTGGCCGGGGTGCGAGGAGGCGTAGCCTTCGCGCAGCTCGGGGTGGCGGTGTCGCTGGTCGGGTTGTCCTGGCGGCTCGGTGTCGCGCTCCGGTTGCTGGTCGACCCGCATCATCCGCCCCGCGGGACGCATTTCGGTGTCTTCACCGACGGTGCCGGCCTGATGTTCTTCGTCGCCGGGTCGCTGTTCGCCGCGGCGACCCGGCGGCTGTTCGACTGGCTCGACCGCCGCCGCACCCAGCGCCGAGACGCCGCGATCGAGCGCCTGTGGAAGCGGGTGCGGGTGCTGCTGGCCCACCGTCGCCCGCCCCCGTTGTCGTTCATCCAGAAGCTGGTCGAGATCGAAGATGCCCTGCTGATCGTCGAGCAACTGGTCGACGAACGGATCCGCCGCGCGATACGCAACGAACTGCAGACCCTGGCCCTCTACGTCTATGTCCCTGCGGGCACGGCGACAGCCGTCGACATCGAGATCGCGCTCGCCACGATCGTCGCGCACCTGTCCCGCCCGTCCGCAGGGCACCTGCCCGGCAGCGGTCGCGACGACGCCGACTCCCCAGCGTGGTGGCTGGAGACCGAACGCCTGCACGTCGACGACGCCGCGAGGATCCGGTGGCTGGCCGATGTCGGAGACGCTCTGACCCACCGCCGGGTCCAGCGCATGGCCACGAGAATCAGCGCGACACACCGCAGGCTCCGAGAAGCGGAATCGGCGAACCGGTAGATCGACGAGGTCAGGAGGCGGGATCGTCGCGGGCGGCGCGGCGCGCCCGCGCGATTCCTTCCACCAGTTGCAGCAGCTGTTCGCGGCCGGCGTCGGAGACATCGCCGATCGAGCTGGCGATGTCGCGCGCGTTGAACCCGACGAAGCCGAGCTCGGTCACCAGTTCATGGGTCTTGCGCGCTACCTCGTCATCGGATGGTGCGAAGTCACTGGCCGGGACGGTCGGGTCGAGCAGGTCCGGGTGGATGCGCCAGAACTGGGCCAACGCCTTGGTGATCGCCGGACGGCTGTTCTGGCGAATCCCCGCCCTGAAGTTGCGTATTGCCTGCTCGGCCAGCGGCAGCCCCGTCCGGTCCCGCACCCACTGAGCGACCAACGGCGGGCGCGCGGTGAAGGTCAGTAACGCCGGGTCGCCCTCGGCGGTGAGTCGATCGATCACCTCGGGATCGACAAGCGGGTCCCCACGCAAAACGTAGTAGGCCGAAGCGTGGTCGAACAGGTAGGTCAACCGCTCGCCGAAGGTGTCCAGGTTCAGCAGCGCGACAGTGAGCTTCTCCTGGTCGACTGCCCGGCGACGCGGGATGGGAGAATGCAGCTCGGTCGACGGCGTCACAGTCGGGTCGTGATCATGTGGACCTGATCCGTCGTCCGCTGCTCGTGCCATGGTCCGCCCCCGTAGCGTGTCGATATCAGTAAACGCGGAGCGTCGAGCCCGAATCGGCAGGCATTTGACATACCGCACGTTGTGTCTACCATCAAAGTAAGCACAACACTTGTTGCGAGTATCTTCGGAACGTCGAGAGAAAGCAACCCACGCCACCCCGACCAGGGGGTTGGAGCACGGTCCCACTGTGACCGCCGCACCCTTCACCGGCGCACCACCGCTGAGGGGAGGCCCGTCATGGTCACATCCGAGAACTTACCTGCGGATGTCTGCTCCACCGTGGACTCGCCGACCACCACGCCGCACCCGACCACGTCGACAGGCGACGCTGTCGAGCTGGTCGACTGGTCACCGTTCGGCCGCGTGCTGCCGATTTTGGCCGCTTCTCCCGGGGCCGGCGCCACTGCTGCCGCCGTCGCGATCGCCGATGCGCTCCAGCTGGCGGGCCGATCGGTACTGCTCGTCGACGCCGGCGACCCAGTCCGATCCGGACTGGGACGTGCCGCGCGGGCCGACGGGCCACGTCGGGATGGACCCGGCTCGTCAGCCGGGATTCGGTTCTCCCGGCGCGCCCGCGCGATCCTGGCGCGCCTGGACGTGGCCGATCTCGCCGCGGAGCCGGTGCTCTTCCCAGGCCCGCCGTACTGGCATCCCGGCGGCCGCAGGGTCGACGTCACCGTGGTCGACATCGGCCACGACCCGTGGCGGCTGGCGACCGATCCCGTCCTCGGACCGGGCCAGTGGCTGCGCACGGGGAGTCCATCACCGATCCCTGCGCTGGTGGTGCGGCCTACCGTGCCGGGGCTCGCGCACGCCGAGCAGGTCTTGGCCCGGTTGGCGCCCTGGGTGCGGACCGCCGCGGTGACTCCACCCACGCAACTGCTTGTCGTGGGCGCGCGCCGGTGGCCGAAAGGCGTGGCCGGTACCGCGGGCCGCCGCACCAGCATCCTGTTACCCGACACGGTGTTCTTCCCCCATGACCGCGACGTCGCCGAGCATGGAGTCACCGAACAGGTGACTCCGTCATCGCTGCGCGCGCCAGCCGAGCAGCTGCTCCGCTCCTGGCATGTGCTGCCACCACGGACACGCCGCCTGTCCCCGAGATGGCCGCGAATCGGCCCCGGCAACGGCAGTCCCGTCGCCGACCGCGACACCAGCTGAGCGCATCCCGCCGCTCAGCTGAGACGAACTTCAACGCCCTCCCACTTGACCCGCCTGACGTGACGTCGGGTGGTGCGACGTGGAGGGCACGATGTCCGCGCACATTGTCATCGACTGGCTCGGCCAGATCCCGAATCCGACACCGGTTCAGCCCCCGGTCGGCGGCGACAAGATTTTGGGGCTGCTCAACAACGTCAAGTGGGGTGCGGCCGTCGCGCTGATCCTGGGCTTCTTCGTCGGGCTGATCGTCTGGGTCGGCGGCCGCTGGGTCGATCACCACCGTGCCGGGAAAGTCGGCGTCGTCATGATGCTCTGCGCTGTCGCCGGCGCGATCCTCTACGGCATCGGCTGGTCGCTGATCAACAGCTTCGCGGGCGGCTGAGCCATGTTCGCCACCACGCCGCGGCGCTCACGCACGCGAACGCGCCGCCTGTTCCTCATCGCCGTCCTGATCGTCGCCGCGGCCGCGATCGTGCTCGTCGCCCGGCAGGCAACAGCACCACCGTCGTCCCCGCCGGCCGTGACGCCGCCCGGCGCCGCGCCCTCGCCGACACCCACGGCGCCGGTTGACGAGGCGACGACCTCGGCCACCCGGCCCATGCTGACCCTGCCGCCGGAAGCGGCCCTGCCCCACGAGCTCACCACCGCCACGGCCGGCCCGCCGATCACCGTGCCACAAGCGGCCCCGATCGCGAACCGCGTGATCTCCGACAGCTTTCCGGCTACCGCGGAAGGCGCGCTGGGCTGGCTGACCGCGTTCAACGAGTCCGCCCTGCGCGGCGGCGACCCAGCCACCTACGTGCGGGCCTACGGCGAAGCCGCGCTCCCGCACGCCCCGTCCCCGCAGGGCAGCGGCCCGCTCGCGCTGCTGACCTCCTTCCGCGACGAAGCCGACATCCGTCCCGGCGAGCTGAAGCCCGGCCTGACCGTGACCTACGACGTGTCCCAGGGCCTGATCAAGGGCACCGCCGACGGCGGCCGGTTCGCGGTGGTGTGCACGCTCGGGCAGCTGAGCTTCGACTACCAAGGCCAGTCCACCCGCATGGGCATCGGCGACTGCCAGGCCCTGCGCTGGACCGGCACCGCCTGGCGGATCGCCCCCGGCGCTCGCGCCGCTTACGCGGCGTCGGCGTGGCCGGGCAGCGCCGAATCGGTCGCGGCCGGCTACCGGCCCCTCAACCGCGAGGGTGCCCGATGACGCCCGCGGAGCTGGAGTTGCTGAAGGCGCTGGGCAGGCTAGCCGGCGCAGGGGTCAAGGCGACTGCTGCCGGGGTCCTCGAGCCGCTCATGGCGGCGACCTGGTCCGCGGCCTTGTTCATTCTGCGCACCGCCTTCGAGCTGGTCGACCAGTTCTCCATCTTCACGGTGTCCACCACGGACGGGCCGGTGTCGATTCTGTGGCCGATGACGCTCTGGATTTCCGGGGCCATCGCGCTGGGGATGTTCTTCTGGCAGATCATCACCACCGTTCTGCACGGCGGCCGTGGGTTCGTCCGTCTGATCACCGGCCCAGTTCAGTACGGGATCGCTCTCGCGGTGACGGTCGGGGTGGTTGCGGCGTTCCTCGCCGCCGCTGACGGCCTGACCGAGGCGATTCTGTCCACGGGGCTGCGGGTGGGCAACTTCCGCGACGCGTTGAACATGACCGGCTTCACCGACGCCCTCTCCGATGAAGTCAAGAACGTCGTGCTCGGCTTGGCCGGCGCTTTCGGGGTGATCCCCGCGGGCTTGGGCTTCGCGTTCGAGGCCGTGTTCCGCGAAGCCGCGATCTACGTGCTGGTCGGCGCAATTCCCATTGCCGCTGCGGGATTGGTGGCCGATGGAACAGGGCGGTGGTACTGGAAAGGCGTCCGCTGGTGCGGGGTGGCGGTGGCGATGAAACCGGCCCTGGCGTTCGTTGTGGTGCTGGCCGTGGCGATCGTCGGTGGCGCGCAGGGGCTGTCCGGGCTGCTGGCCGGCATCGGGGTGCTGTTCGTCGCGCTGTGTGTGCCGCTGGTGCTATTCAAACTGTTCGCCTTCGTCGACCCCGACGCCGACCCGCAAGGCGTGTTCCGGGACAGGCTTTCGGACGCGGGCCTGGACTCCTACGGCGCCAACAGCATCGCCGGGCGCATGGCTCGCGCGTTCCGGAACAAAGTCGGCAACGAGTTCGGGGACGACGAGAACAGCGGCGGGGATGACGGCGGCGATGGCCAGGAGCAGGCCAACGTCGATCGATTCGATCAGGCCGTCGCCGATGAGGATACGAGCGGCGGCACGCCCGGCGACGAGAATGCCCCTACGGACGCGAGCGCTGCCGCCACCTCCGGTGGCCGTGCGCCCCATACAGGCACCTCGGGCGCTGGCGCAGAAGGTTCGGAAGCCGGCCCGGCAGGAGAGGCAGCGGAGGGGGCAGAGCTACCTGCCACGGGCGCCGACGGTGCCGGCGGCGCGAACCTGACTGGTGCTGTCGACGGCGGTAGCGATGATGACGGGCAACCGCCACCTGCGGACCCGCCGGGCGATGCGGGTCCGCCGACCCCGCCGATCCCGTCGGCCCCCAAGCCGCCGGGCGGTCCGCCGCCGGACGAGGGCGGCGGCGCCGCGGCCGGTGAGGCCGAGGACGCGGCGGTGCTGCTGTGAGTACCGCGACACGCATCTATAAGGGGCTCTCCCGCAAGGAACACGCGGGCTGGATTATCGGGCTGACGCCAGTGCAGGCGTTCGTGTGCGTCGGGTTGGCCGTGCCGGTGATCCTCGCACTGGCGTCCGGGCAGTTCGGCCGGGCATTGCTGCTGGGCGCGGTGTGCGGCACGGCGGCGACGCTGGTCGTGGTGCCAGTCCGCGGACGTCCCGCGCTGCGGTGGCTCGGGCACCTGCTGCTCTACCGCGCCGGCATCGTCCTGGGCTGGTCGCGGTGGCAGTCGCGTGCCGTGGCCGGGCAGGCCGAGGATCTCGACGAGCCGGATCTGCCTGGGGTGCTGGCCCGCTTGCGGTTTCCCGACGGGCCGCCGCTGCGGGATCTGGGCCGGGTGTGCCTGATCCACGACACCGGCGACGGCCGGTGGGGCGCGACCGCCCGCCTGACCCACGCCGGGGTCGGGATGCTCTCGGACGCCCAGTGTGAGCGGCTGGCCAACCGGCTGGGCAACCTGCTGCTGTCGATCGGGCACCGCGAGGTCATCGACCGGATGACCCTGCTGGTGCGCACAGTGCCCGACGACGGCGCCGATTACCAGGCCTGGCGCGCCGAGCACGACGTCCCGCATGCGCCCGCGCTCGCGCGCCAGGCGTCGCAGGAGCTGGACCGGCTGGTCGGCGCGGTGTCGGTCCGGCACGAAGTGTTCGTCACCCTCTCCGGCACCGAAGACGCCCTCCGCCGTCCGGCCGCCGCCGCTGGGGGTGGGGTCGCCGGCCGGGCCGCCGTGCTCTACCGGGTGCTGGACGGGCTCGAGGACAAGCTCAAGTCCCTCGGCGCCAGCACCGTCAAGTGGCTCTCCGGTCCGGAGCTGGCGGTGGCGATCCGCACTGGATTCAACCCGGCCAGCGCCGCCGGCCTCGCCGCGCTCCGCCACCGCGCGGGCAACGAGAAGGGTGTTCGCTGGGCGACGGCCGGGCCGGTGCACGCTCCGCCGCCCTCGCCGCGGGCGTACTACCACGACGGCTTCGCGACCGTGTCCTACTCGGTGCTGATTCCCGAGGCCGGCACGGTGTTCGGATCGCTGGGTGGGCTGCTGGCGGTCAAGACCGCCGGCGAGCGCCGCAGCCTCGCCATCCACTACGAAACCCTGTCCCAGCACCGGTCCCGCAAGGCCGTGCGCCGGCTGCGGTTCCGCACCGGTGTCATGCGTGACTGGAAGTCCTCCAAAGGCTTCAACTCCGGCGCCGCCGAAGCCCGTGAGGCGGGCGGGGCGCGGGCGCAGGAGCACGCGGTCGCAGCCGGGCACGGCATCGTCCGCTTCGCCGTCGCCGCCGCGGTCACCATCCCCGAGACCTGGAACGTCGAGGATCACGCGGCCAAGCTGGAGAACGACATCGCCGGCCGCTTCCAGCTGCTGCGGATGGAACTGGCCCAGGACGCCGGGTTCGTCGCCGCCGTCCTGCCTGTCGGTGTCGGCCTGCCCCGCCTGCGCGGCGGTGCGTCATGAGCCGCCGCACCGACGAGCGGACCGCCGCGGAACTGCTTGCCACCTTCGGACCCGCGCTCAGCACAAGACCAACCGGGCACCAACGCCCGGACGGCCGTACCGCCCGCGTGAACCGGCGCGCGGCACCCCAGCGCGGGTTCGCCCGCCCCGGGTACGGCTGGTCGCCGGTGCCGGCGCCGCTGCAGGTCTACCAGGCCGGCACCCACGTGCTCGGCGGGTTGTTCCCGCTGCTGGCCGCGAGCCCGCTGCCGGCGGTCGGGGCGCGGATGGGCTACGACGTCCACTCCGGCGGCGCGTTCTACCTGCACCCGGTCGAGTTCGTCCTGCGCGCGATCTGCACCAACCCCAACATGGTCCTGTTCGGCGAACCCGGCCGCGGCAAGAGCTCCACGGTGGTGGCGTTCCTGCTGCGGATGATGCTCACCGGCGTCCGCACCCTCATCTCCGGCGACGTCAAAGGCGAATACACCCCACTTCTGCACGCCCTGGGCGTCACGCCGATCATGCTCGGCCGCGGCAGCAGTGCCCGCCTCAACGCCCTCGACCTCGGACCCTTGGCTGCGCGCTGGGACGCGTGGTCAATCGAGCGGCAACGCGATGAGCTGGACGGGGTGCTGGGCCGGTGGGTGCAGCTGCTGGTCGCGCTGGCCGAAGCCCAGGGCTACCGGCCCACCGTCACCGACGAAGCCGCCCTCTCCGCGGTGCTGCGGCAGCTGCTCGGCGTCCACGACGGCTACACCCAGCTCACGCCGATCACCATCCCCGACGTCCACCAGGCGCTGGCCGACCCGGACGAGCCGCTGTGGCAGAGCCTGCGCTTCGCCGGCCGCCGCCAATTCCTGGACCATCTTCGGTCGATCACCGACGCGCTGGCCAACCTGATCAGCGGTCCGCTAGCCGGGCTGTTCGACGCCGCCACGAACTTCACCGTCGACTGGAACGCCCCGATCCAGAGCCTGGACCTCTCGCGGCTGCGCACCCGCGGCGACCAGGCCATCGCCGTCGCGTTGACCTGCCTCGGTTCGTGGTCGTCGCTGGCCACGGATCTGCAGGAGGACGGGGAGCTGCGGATCGTCGTCCGCGACGAGATCTGGCGACAGCTCCGGCTCGGGCTACGCGCCGTTCAAGCGGTGGACAGCGAACTACGGCTCTCGCGCGCCGAACGCAAAATCCAGGTCCTGGTCAGCCACAAACCCGGCGACTTCCTCTCCGTCGGCGCCACCGGCTCCCAGGAAGTCGCCATCGCCCGCGACCTGCTCGCCCTGTGCTCGATCCGCGTCCTTCTCGGACAGTCCACCCGCGTGGCGAGCGAACTGGCCGATGTCCTTGCACTGTCGGAGAAAGAGCACGAGGCGACAACCGGGTGGGCGAACGACCGGCAGGGTCGTGCGCTGTGGAAGATCGAGAACCGGACCGGGCTGAAAGTGCAAACGGTGCTCAGCCGGGTTGAGCGGCAGATCTTCGACACCAACTCCCAGCTTGTGTCGAAGCCGAACCCGCTTCCCTCTGACGCCGTACCGGCGACGTCGTCATGAAGCCCCACGGCATGCTCGCGGGTGTCGCCGGCGCGCTGGGCGGGCTGGTGTTCCTGCCCATCCTCGCGCTGGCGCTGATGGTCGGCCCCACAGCGACCGCGACGATCGTGCAGCTGAGCGGCTGCGAGCAGGGCGGCCCGGGCGGCGGCTCCATCGTCGTCGACCGCCAGCAGCTGGGCGCCGAGGAGATGGACATCGCCCGCACCATCGTCGACGTCGTCCAGCAACGACGGCTACCCAAGCGGGCCGCGGTCCTCGCGGTCGCCACCGGGATGGTCGAGTCCGGGCTGCGCAACCTCGACTACGGCGACCGCGACTCACTCGGGGTGTTCCAGCAACGGCCGAGCCAAGGGTGGGGCACCCGCGAGCAGATCCTCAACCCCGTCTACGCCACCGGCAAATTCCTCGACGCCCTCATCGCCCTGCCCGGCTGGGACACCATGGCCCCAGGCCAGGCGGAGCAAGCGGTGCAACACAGCGGCTTCCCGGACCGCTACGCCCCACGCGAACCCATTGCCGCAGCGATCGTGGATCGGTTCTGGACCGGGCCGGACAACCCCGTGCCGGCCACCCCAAGCGCGAGCGGGACGGAGTCAGTAGCGGCGAAGACGCTGTGCCCGGACCAGGGCGGGTCCGACGTGCCCCGCGACCCGCGCCAGGTGGACCCTGCGAAGCTGCCGCCGGGGTTCACGCTGCCGGAGGATGCTCGTCAGCGCGCGGCGGTCGGCTTCGCGCTGGGCCAGCTCGGCAAGCCCTACGTGTGGGGCGCGAAGGGCCCGGACGCCTACGACTGCTCCGGGCTGATGCTTGCCTCCTGGGCCGCCGCTGGAATCGGCATCCCCGCAGGCACGGTCAGCCAGGTCCACGCCGGCCACTCCGTCTCGTCACTGGAGCAGGTACAACCGGGCGATCTGCTGTTCATCCCCGGCTCGCTGGGCACCGCGCAGGTGCCGCGGCACGTCGGGATGTACGCCGGGCACGGGGTGATCGTCGACGCCTACGACACCGACACCGGCGTCATCCTCGAACCCCTCTCCGCCTGGACCTCGAAGATCGTCGCGATCCGCCGGATCGCCGACCCCAGCTCGCCCTCCCCGCCACCGGGAGGGAGCCCACTCCGATGAACCTCGCCGTGGTGCCGCTCTCCCGCTGTCCGGGAGGAGCGGCCGATGCCGCGCACACGCACCGACACACTCAACCTGGACCGCGACGTCGCCCTGATGGGCCTCGCGGTCGCCGCCCTGGCGATCCTATGCGCGCTCGGCGCGACGGTCGTCACCACGGCCGTTCTGGTGACCGGATTCTTCTCCGGCACCTGGACGTGGCCCCCGATCACCGCATGGGCGGGCTTCGCCCTCACGGTCGTCTTCCACGCCGCTGACCCTGGGCCGCGTTTGCCGGTCCCGTGGTCAGGCGCGGTCAGCGATCACCAGCTGGCGTTCTACGTCTGGTTCACCACCATCACCATGCTCACCGCCGGGCTCACTGTGGGCGCCGCGATCACGGTCTGGCGACGCGTCGCGCCGACCGATTCAGGCCACGCCACCCGCCGCGAGATGGCCAAGACCCTGTCGATCGACGCCGCACGCAAGACCGCGACGTGGACCCGCGGTGACCTCACCGCCGAGCAACGCCGCGCCGCGCCCCTCGAGCAGATCGCGGTCCCGCTGCACCAAGGGCCCCGCCGTCAGCAGCTGGTCACCTCGCTGGAGACCCCGACCGGGACGATCGCCCCGACCCGCTCGGGCAAGAGCCGCACCGACCTGGTGCACAAGGCCCTCGCCGCCCCGGGTGCCCTGGTGGCGTCGACGACGAAGAACGACCTCGCCGAGTGGTGCCTGCTGGCCCGCACCCGCCGCCCCAGCGCTGGGCCGGTGCTGGTGATCGACGCCACCGGCACCCTGTCCTGGCCGGCCCACGCCCGCTGGTCCCCGGTCACCGGCTGCGCCGACCCCGCGGTCGCGCTACGGCGGGCGGAAACGCTGATCGAAGCGTCCTCGCTCGGGCTGGAGAACGTCGGCGGCAACGACGCGGTGTTCCGCGGCCGGGCCACGATCGTCATGCAGGCCTACCTGCTCGCCGCCGCCACCCACCACCGCACCGTCGATCACCTGGTGCGGTGGTCGATCGCCAAACCCGCCGACCGGGAACCCGTCGAGCTGCTGGAGCAGCAGTATCCGCAGCTGGCGCAGAACCTGGAGTCGGAGATCGGGATGGTCGCCGAGACCTCCGACGCAGTCTGGATGTCAGTCCGCCGCGCGATCGAGCCGTTCATGAACCCGGCCATCCGCCACTTCGCTACCCCGAGCCCGGCCGAGGAACTGGACATCGACGAGTTCCTGCGCCGCCGCGGCAGCCTGTTCATCATCGCCGGGGAACACCAAGCCCCGCAGGCCCGGCCAGTGCTGACCGCGCTGGTCGAGCAGATCCTCACCACCGCCCAGGACACCGCACTGCGCCACGAACGCCGCCGGCTGGAGCCACCAACCACCGCGATCCTGGACGAGCTGTTCGCCGGGACGCCGGTGCCGCGGCTGCCGGCGATCATCGCCGACTCCGCCGGCCGCGGCGTGCTGATCCACTGGTCCGCGCAATCCCGCTCCCAGCTGGACGAGCTCTACGGCGAACCCGGCCGGCTGCAGCTGATCGACAACACCCTCACCCTGACCGCGTTCCCGGGGCTGAAAGACGACAAGACGCTGGAGTGGCTGTCCACGCTGTCCGGGCAGCACCGCCGCCGCACTCATCAGCACCACAGCGACGGACTGTTCAGCGTCGGTCGCGGCGCCAGCGGCGAGGAAACCGTCCCGACGCTGCGCGCCGGCGACATCCGCACCCTCGACCGCGGCCGGGTGCTGATCCTGCACGGCAACCTGCGCCCGATCCTCGGCCGCACCGTCGACGTCGAACAACGCCCGGACTGGCCCCAGCTGCAGGCCGACGTCGCCGCGATCCGTTCCGGGCGGGCCGCGATCACCCTCGACGGCTATCCGCTGCTGCTGCCCGGTGGAGGTGATCTGCGATGAACGATGACGACATCGCCGCACGTCCGGAAGACGCCGACGGCGACGACGAGCGGCGAACGGACGGTCAGGAGGAACTCGAGCCGCGGTCGCTGGACGAGCTCAACGAGGTGGTCGCCGGACTGGAAACCGTGGCCGAGGTCCTGGGCCGGCAGATCGAGCAGATGTCGACGAAGCTCGCGGAGCTGATCGAGGAGCCGGAGAGCGATCCACGGCTGGCGCGGTGGCTGACGTTCCTGCCGCCGCACGCGGCCGAAGACAAGCAGCACCGCGGGGAAACACCGCTGTTCACAATCGCGCACTTCGTGCAGTACTACAACGAGACCTACGTCAGCAATCCCGGGACTCGCGCGGTCGCCATTCCCGACTGCTGGCTGGAGCATCCCGGACTGGTCGCCGAGATTGCCACCCTCACCTACACCTGGCGCGAAGCCCACCTGGGCAAGACAGCCACTGCCCGTGACGCGCAGTACTGGCACGACCATTGGCGGCCCGGCTTCGCCGAGCGGATGGCCACCGAGTGGGTTCATCAACGCTGCCGATCCGACGGCCACAAGACCGCCGGCGCACCGGCTCGCCCCGACCGCTTCACCCTGGAACACCGCCAACGGCAAGAACAGGCAGCGGCAGAGACCGACAGCGACGACCGGCTAATCACGCCCAGTCGGCCATGATTACCTCCTCGCGTCGCCGGACGCGCAGGCGCGAAACCGGTACCCGGTTCGTGCGTGTATCGGTGATCGCGCTGTATGTCGGGTGCGTCGTCGGCGCGAACTGGCTGGCCGAGCACGTCGGCGTCGTCGGCGTCGGGTTCGGCTTGCACGCTGCGGCCGCGGTGTATGCGGCGGGTCCGGTGCTCGTGGTCCGGGATTGGGTGCAACGCCTCGCCGGGCTGCGGATCTCTTTAGTGGCTGTCGCTGTTGGCACGGCGCTGTCCTATGTGGTTGCCGGACCGGCCGTCGCGACGGCGTCGGCGGTGTCCTTCGCGGTCAGTGAAGTGCTCGACGCGGCCGTGTACTCCGCCATCGTCCGGCGGCGGGGTGTTGTCGTTGCGGTGCTCTGCAGCGGGATCGTGGGTGTCGCCGTCGACTCGCTGCTGTTCCCGGCGATCGCGTTCGCTTCCCTCGCGCTGACACCAGGTCACCTGCTGGGCAAGACGTACGGCGTCGTCGCCGGAACAATCGTGACCGCTCTTGTCTGTCGCCGGCCATGAGGTTTCTGCTCGGGACGCATCGGCCGTACTGGCTGGGGCTGCTCGATGTGCCGTTGTTCGTGTCCGACCGCACGCTGCGCCGATACAAAACTTTGCCGGTCGCCTCGTGCGACTGGGCGTGCGACTCCGGCGGTTTCAGCCAGCTTTCCCGGTGCGGAACGTGGGCATGCGGTCCCAGCCCGCGTGAGTACGCGGCCCGGATTCGCCGCTACCGCGACGAAATCGGTCGCCTGCTCTGGGCCGCCCCACAGGACCACATGTGCGAAGACGCGATCCTCGCGCGCACAGGACTCGATGTCGCACAGCACCAGGAACTGACGATCAGCAACTACCTGCAGCTGCGATCCCTCGACGCGGAACTGCCGTTCATCCCGGTCCTGCAAGGTCAGTCCATCGAGGACTATCACCGCTGCGCCGACCGCTACGAGCAACGCGGTATCGACCTCGCCGCGGTTCCCCTGGTGGGAGTCGGGAGTATTTGCCGGCGCCAGCACACCGCAGAAGTCGAGGGTATCGTGCGTTCGCTCGCCCAGCGAGGCTATCGATTGCACGCCTTCGGAGCGAAGACCTTGGGTCTTGCCCGGTACGCCGACAACATCGCCAGTAGCGACTCGCTCGCCTGGTCCTTCGCCGCACGGTGGGAGCTGCCGCTACCGCAATGCCGCGGCCACCGTCGATGCAACAACTGCGTGAAGTTCGCCCTCCGCTGGCGACAGAAGATCCTCCAGGCCATCGGAACATCCGGAAACGATATGACAACCGCGGCGTAGCCCGACGGTGGTGAGTTATAGTGACACCGTCCGGCACATCTCATTGGCCGCCGGAGTCACTGGAGGTTTTGCCGTTATGGCGCAGAAAGTTCTCGTGGAGATGGTCGACGACATCGACGGTGGCGTGGCCAACCAGACGGTCCCGTTCAGCCTGGACGGGGTGAGCTACGAGATCGACCTGTCCGACGACAATGCTGCCGCGCTACGCGATGAACTCGCACGCTACGTCGCCGCGGGACGCCGGGTCGGTGGCAGGAAGGTGCGGTTGGCGGCAGGTGAGTCGGCTCAGGCGAAGAAGCCCGGCACCGCGGCCGCGGACCGCGAACGGTCACGCCAGATCCGGGAGTGGGCCAACAACAACGGCTACACCGTGTCCGAACGCGGCCGCCTCTCCAGCGAGATCATCGAGGCGTTCGAGGCGAACGACGGCCAGCCCATCGTCCTCGACGAACCCGCCCCTGCTGCGCGCAAGCGAGCGCCGCGCAAGAAGGTCGCGGCCACGAAGAAGTAATGACGGCCAGGTGACGACGCTGACAAGGCGCGCCTGGGCAAGAAAGCAAGGCAACGACGTCCGGCGAAGGCGGCCACGCACCGTTCCAGGCCGCCTTCGCCGGACGTCGTTTGCCTCCGTTCAGTAGGTGAGTCCGCGGTGAAAGCTTTCGCCGTAGCCGGCCTCGTGGCCGTCGACGAGTTCTTCTTCCAGTTCGGTGCGCCGCGCGGCTGCGGCGGCGTCCGCCTCTGCTTCTTCTTCCTGTGCCTTTTCGGCGGCGAGGCCGGCGAAGAACCGTGCGGCGTACTCGTCGGCGGCGTCGCGCAGTGACTCGCGGGTCAGCATGACATCCGATGCGGCGTCTTCGCGGTCAGGTGTGGTCATCAGGTGCCTCCATTGCCGGGTGATGTCCCGCCAGGCGTCGGCGCGAAGGTCGTTGCCGGGCGGTTGGTTGCCGATCGGGGAGGCGGCACCGGTGGTCGTGATGCCGTAGGTTTCACGGTACGCCGCAGCGAGCCCGACGACCTGGTCCCATTGTCGCGCGAGCGCGACGTCGTCGGGGCGGACCCCGAAGCGTGCAAGCCACGGCGGTTGCTCCCGCATAGCGGTGTCTCGCAGCTGGTCGGTTCGCGCGGTGATCTCCGCGTTCATGGTTGCCAGCCGCTCCAGGGAACCGCGATGGTCAGGCGCGCGCGCGAGATCGGGCTGCGCCTGCCACGGCAGGGCAGAGTGGTGCCCGGCGCCGGCGTCGTGCTGGCGCACGAGCGCGCTGACCAGCGCTACGCCGGTCTTGCGGGGATCTGCGTGTTCGGCGCCGGTTGATGTCGCGGCGACCTGGCGGGCGGCGTCGGTGAGCGCGGTGTCGGAGTCGAGTCCGCGGGCGGCGCCGCCGGCGGCGTGGCGCCACACGATGCCCCATTTTTCCTCGCTGATTGCGGCGCCGGGCAGGTGCGCGGCGACGATCTGCTGCCAGCGGGCGATCTGCTCGTCGGTGGCGGGGGCGATCCGGGCTGGCGCATCGTAGGTCCGGACGTGGTCGTTGACCCGCTTGGCGAGGACTGCCGCCGGGTCCTCGGCCCAGCTGAACCCGCGATCGTCGACCAGGTCGCGGACGATGCGTTCGGCCTGCCACCCGCGGTCCTGCGCGCGAGCCAGCGCCGCCAGCGCGGCCGGTTCGGCACCGGCGTTGACCGCGTCGGGGACGTAGCGGGCCAGCACATCGAGGTAGCGGTCCTCGTCACCGTCGCGGGCCAGCAGCTCGTAGCGGCGAATGAGCACGTTCAGGGGCTCGAGGACGACACGTTCCTCGACGTGATCGAAATCGGCGAACACCTCGTCCCACTCGGTCCGTCGAGCCGCAGGGCGAGGCTGCGCGGGTGCGGCTGAGGCTGGCTCGCGCTCCTGGCCGAAGGACTCCCAGCGCTCGGTGAGGGTGCGCCAAGCGTGTGCCCGCGCCCCGCGGCTGTCAGGCTTGTCGCCCAGCGGCGCCTCACCGTCGATGCGGAACGTCTCGCGGTACGCAGCGACCAGACCGACCAGGTCATCCCACTCCTCGGCCGCGATCGGATTGTCCGGCCGCGGCCCAAGCCCCGACACCCACTCCGGCTGCTCGCGAATCACCGCTGCGCGCAGGTGCTCGACGCGGTCGGCGATCGCGAGGTTCATCTCGTGCAGGTACTGGGCATGCCCAGGATGGTGACGCACGTGGGCGAAGTCAGGGCGGGCCAGCCACGGAACAGCGCGCACGTGGGCCTCACCGCGGTCACGTCGGCGCTCCAGCTCGGCGGCGAGCGCGGCGTCGGCGTAGCGGTCATCCGGCATGGGATCCGGCACCGCTGGACGGGCGGCGAGCTGATGGGCGACGACGGTCAGCGCGGCGTCGACGTCGAACCCGAGCGCCAGCGCGCCGGCCGCGCGGACCCAGATCTTCTCCCACTCGGGGTCTTCGACAGCGGCGTGCGGGGCGATCGCGTCGACGATGCCGCGCCAGCGGGTGACATCGGCCGGCTGGGGCGGGCCTGTGGCAGAGGGTGGCCGACGCCGACCGAGGTGGGTGGTGATCCGGGCTTGCAGGGCCGCGCCGGGGTTGTCGGCCTCGTTCAGGGACTGGCTCCAGCGCATGACGGCGGCGACGAGGGGGTCGGGTTCCCAGCCGAGGTCGTGGGCGTTGCGCAGCGTCTGGATGAGTGCCGGCTCGCTGTCCAGGTCCAGCGTGGACGGGGCATGGCGGGCGAGGATGGCGCGGTAGCGGTCCTCGTCGCGGTAGGTGGCGGTGTAGTTGTAGCGCAGCACCAGCGTGCCCATCGACACCGCCGCGTCCTGAGCCTCCCGCAGCGTCTCGGTCGCCGACACTTCCGCACCCGAGTGGTTCAGCACCCCCGTCATCACCGACCACGCCGACACCGGTTCGGGGGTTTCGCGATGCTGATCGATGACGTGGTGGTGGGTGACGACATAGAGGAAGTTGCCGAGCATGGCGCGGGTGATGCCGGGGTAGAACTGCTCGCGGGTCATCGTCGGCGGCACCAGCAGGTGGGCGTTGCCGGTGCTGGTCATGCCCTGCACGCGGTTGACGGTGGCGGCGTAGGCGAGCTCGACGTGGGCCTGGACGTACCCGGCCGGCAACGTGATCGCGGCCTTGTGCACCCGGTGTTGCACGGTGATCTTGCCGCTGGCGTGCACGTCGGTGACGGTCCAGACGTCGCCGTTCTTGACGAAATCTCTCCCGCCGAACACCGACAGCAGCCGCTGATTGTGCCGGGTGACGACCCAGTCCCCGACACTGGCGGTGGTGGCGTCGTGCAGATCCACCTTTTGGCCGCGGTCGACCAACCCCTGGTTGAGGCGCCGTTCGCGGGCGTCGATGTTCAGCGCGACGGTGTCCTCGTTGGTCGGCACGATCAACAGCGACTGCACGCCGGCGTCAAGGTCGGCCTGCCACCGCGAGCGCGCCGCGTCACGCATCGTCTCCAGCGACCCGTCGGAGACCCGCTGGCGGTCGAAGTAGTACTCGAGTCCCTTAGGGTTCCAGGCGCGGATTTGTAACGACGCCGCCGCTTGGTCTTCGCGGTCGTCGCCGCGGAACCGCACGATTTCGGTGAACCGGACCGCGCCGACGTCGTGGGCGATGAGCCGGATCGCGCCACCGGCTTCGACGGCGGCCAGCTGCGCGTCGTCGCCGATCAGCCGCACGTCGGCGCCGTTGTTGAGCGCGTATTTGACGACCTTGTGCAGGGTGTGGGTGCCGGCCATCGCCGCTTCATCGACGATCACCAGGTCCCCGGCCTCCATCGGGAACGCGCGATGGGCGAACCCGCACCGCAGCGCGGTGGTCAGCTGATGCAGCGTGTGCGGCTTCGCCCCGATCGACGCGCCGAGCTCCTGGGCCGCACGCGCTGAGGGGCCGAAGGCGTAGACGCGGTGGCCGGTGCGCCGCCACGCGGTCGCCAGGACCTTCATCGCCGAGGTCTTCCCGGCCCCGGCTGGGGCCAAGGCGAGCTGCAGCCGCCGCCCGGACCGGGCGAACTGGCGCACCATCTCCACCTGCCCGGCGTTCAACCCCTGACCGGCAAGGGCCTTCTCGACGGTGTCGACGCGCAGGCGGTGCCCGCCGCCGCGGCGCGCCCAGGCGACCAGATCGCCTTCAGCGGCGAGGGTCGCGGTGGTGGTGTAGCGGGTGGAGCGGTGCTCCACGAACACCGACTCCCCGTCCCGGCGGCGTAGCGTAGCGGGTTCGTTGACCGCGGTCGGGCCGACGAGGGCGAGGGTGTCGGGCTGGGCCAGGATGGTATCGACGACGTCGTCGACGAGCTTTTCGCGCTTGTCGACCGGCACCGTCAGGTGCGCGGTCTGGCGGTGGGCTTCGGCGGCGAGGTGCCACCACGAGAAGTGGCTGTAGTTGTCCGACACCACCTCCCGTGTAACTTGAGCGAGTTTGGCGATGTCGAATGCGTCCGGTTCCGTGCGTCCGCTGAGGAATACGCGGTGGGCGAGGGTGTCCAGGACCTTGGCGGGTACGAGGGGCAGCGCGTGCTCGCGCCACGACTCGAGATGTTCCGGCAACGTCTTGGGAGGTTGCTTGCCGGGGCGGTTGTCGTACTGGGCCGCACGGTCGATGGCGAAGATATCCTTCGGCGTCGGCTCCTTCCCGTACTTGGCGCGGAATTCGACGATGCGTTTCGCTCGAGCTGCCTCGAATTGGCGATGCCGCTGGGAGAACAGCTTCACCAGCTCCAGCGGGACACCTTCGAGCTGCCACACCGGACGCTTCATGTCCACGCCCTCAGCGCCGCGCTGCACCCAGGAGGCGCCTTGTGCACGGAACAGGTCGCGCAGCCGGTTGTCGAAGTACTCCGACGCTGTCACCGTCGCGGCCAGGATGGTGCGGCCGTCGAGCGCGGTCCACTCGCCGTCGTCACTGCGCTGAACCTTCGACGAGACCAGGACGTGGAAGTGCAGGTGCGGATCCGACGCGCGGGAATCCCAGTGCTCGAACAACGCGGCGGTGATTCCGTTGACGTCGACCTGGGCCTCACCCATGTTCCCGCGACGGGTGTATGCGACGTTGCGCTCCACATACGACACGGTGTCGGTGGCGGCCTGGCGCGTCATGTCGACGATGCGTTTCCGCCCTGCCGGCGATGCCATCGCCCACGCGATGGAGACCGACTTGTCCGGCGCGAACACCATCTCGAACCCCGATACCGCCGACTTGAGGTTGCGTTTCTGTTCCGCCAGCCACTTACTCAGCTCTTTGTCACTGACAGGACCGCTGCTCGTATGAGCTTTGTGGTAAGCCTGCAGCTGCACGCCGCGCCGCAGTTCCGCGCGTGTGGCCGCCGAGATCGGCGCGCCGATCGGACGCCCGTGCAGACGGTTGTAGTCCTTATACGCCTGTGATACTTGGGAGCGCAGGTGATCAAGCGCGGAGTACTGCGGGAACCGCCGGCCGAGCCTCGTGGCCTTCAGGGCTTCGGCGGCGGTCGCGCCGTCAGCGATCATGTCGGCTTCGATGGCGTCGGCGTGGGGGTGCCGGCCTTCTCCGAAGAGGGCGTTCATCTGGGCAGGGGTGACTGCGCCGGAGAGTCCTAAGTGCTCTGCTCCGGCGCCGAACCATTGGCCTGCCGGGTAACCACGGGAGAGGTAGTAGTCACTTAACAGCTCGCCGGGTGCGAGCTCACGGCTGCGATCGGCGCATGCCACCGTGTTCGTGAGGTACTCATGACCACCAGGGCTCAGCTTCCGCAAGCCCATCATGTCCACACCAGACTACGCCGAAAAGGCGAAGGCGCCCACCTGGTTTCAGAAAGTCTGCAAGACGTGCTGTGTGCGGGGTAGGGGGTGGGATGGGTGAGGTGGTAGCGGTGGTGTGGTCGGCCGGGTGAGTGGGTGGCGGGGTGGTGTGGGGCTGGGTGTGGTGGTGGGCGGGGTGCGGTAGGTGGGGTGGTGTTGGTGGGGCGTGGTGGTGGTTGACCGAAACTGCGGTCGAGCGCCGGCGCCTGCACTAAGGCGCCCCTGGCGCCGTCTGCCGGCGCCGGGGCGGTCCCGGGGCTGTGCCGACACAGCAAAGCGGCCGCCGATCCGGAGATCGGCGGGCCGCTTTGCGTTCGCGTGGGGCTAGAACAGGCGGTCGTCGCAATCGATGTGCCTGCATCCGATGTGGCAGGCACGGCCGTTGCGTTCCTCGCGCCCGGTTGTGGGCTGGGTGGCGATGGTGAGGCGGGACAGCTCGCGTCGGATCGCGTCGGCGGGAATGACCTCGGTGACGGTGCCGTCTTGGCTGGTGGCCCATTGGGCGTGGCGGTCGAGTAGTGCCCGGAGGTACGCGGCGACCGGCGCGGGCGCGTCGGTCGGGATGGTGTCGGCGGCGATCTCGCGGTCGATGTCGGCGAGAAGAGCGTCAAAGGTGCGCACGGTGGCGGCTCCTGGTTCGGGCGGGGCGGGGGCACCCGGTTCGGGTGCCCCCGCGCGGCGGGTGGTCAGGCGGCGGCGGCGAGTTCGCGCGACGGCGCGAACGTGACCAGCGGCGGCGTGTTCAGTTCCCGGCAGATTTCGCACCGGTCGTCGGTGCTCGGGGTGCGCTGCTCGCTGGGGGTGCGTTCGAGGTTGCACGCCGCGCACAACCCGCCGGGCGCGACCGGGAGCAGCGCGAGCCGGTCATAGTCGTCGTCGGTCATCGGCTGGCCGGTCTGCTCGCTGAGGACGTCGGCGGTGTCGTCACGGTCGCCGTGCCGCTGCCGCTCGGCCTCGTAGGCGTCGACACCGCTTTCGTTCTTGCGGACCAGACCGGCGGACGGGATCGCCTGCTCCACCTCGCGCCACTGCTCGTCATAGTCAGGGTCGGTAGCGCTGTCGACGTAGCGGCGCGCGGCGCGCTGCTCGATCGGTTCGTGCCGGGCGGCGATCCGGTGGGCGGGCACGGTAGTGGTGTGCTCGCCGTTGGTCGGGCGCTCGGCGCTCTCGGCGTCTGTGGCGCACGTGCTGGAGCAGTAGCGCATTTCGGGGAGTCCGGCGAGGTTGCCATCGCAGTTGCCGCACCGGTGGATGTCGCCGGAGGCGGCTTCGGTGGCCTGCTGCCGGGCGGCGGTGCGCGCGCGGGCGTGGGCGGCGCGGGCCTTGCTCGCGTACACGCACGCCATCACCAGCGTGCGCATGTCATCGGCGAGGCTGGGCCACAGGGCGTAGGCGGTCTGGATGGCCTCGACAATGGCGGGGTGGTCGGCGCTGGGGTTCTTCAGCAGCGTCCCGCACACGGTGAACTCGGCCTTGTGCGCGTACTGGGTCTGGGCGTTGAGCCAGCGGAGCCCGTTGAGTGCGTCGGCGATGCGCGGCGGGGTCTCACGCAGCATCACCGTCACGTCGTTCACCTCGGTCACGGCGACGGCCCGACGGGTCTCGCTGGACCAGACACACTCGTTGAACAGCTCGCGCTCGGCGTTGCCGTAGCTGTCCCACTCGGCGTGGACGTTGCGCACGGCGGCGAGAACGTCACCCGTGAGAGCGGCGTCGGTGTTGAGCAGCGTGGCGCATGCGGTGAGGATCGCGGGCGGGTTCGCGCCGCTGTGGGAGAACACCCGCTTGAGTTCCTGCAGCGCGGGCCGGATGCGCGGCGGCTGCGCCTGCAAGGCGCGTACCGCGCGTTCGATGCTCTGGCGGTGCTTGGGGTGAATGGTCGAAACCATGATGTATCCAACCTTCGAGTTTGGGATTTGTGACGGCTTTCGGGTTTGCGGTCCCGATCACCTTGCGATTTCTATATTACTCGGTTGTTGCGGTCTGTTCCACTTGAAATGACGTTTCTGGCCACGTATTTAAGCTGATTCTGGCGTCGGATGAATTCGCCGAGACTGATTTGCTTCCGAGGTGCGTGCTTGCCGTTCCTGTGTCGTGCTAGCTGCGTCTGCGTGGCTGCTGGTCGGTGCGGTAAGAGTCGTCGTGCGCTGAGTGGGTGGTGGGTGGCCCCGAAGCAACCAGGGCAGGCCCTCGGCCTGCCCTTAACGCCTGGCCTAGGGAGTAGGGGCCCC
>NZ_JBSGJD010000117.1:0-28267 GCF_053605405.1 Amycolatopsis sp. NPDC003861 | reverse complement strand
TGACACGACCTGCCGGCCGCTGAACAATCCGGCGTTCGGGCCGGCGGGAACCCCTCAAGCAGGCTCACCACCGACCCCCACTCAGGTGAGGCTCTGCGGCAGCCAACCGAACCCCACCCCCGGCACAGCCGCCCCCGGCACGGCCGTCCCCGGCACATCCCGCCCCTCCGGTACAGCCGACCCCCGGCACGGCCCGCCCTCCCTGGGGGCTGCCCCCGCTTCCAGCGTATCGGCGACATCGGACAAAAACCGCCCCCAACAGAACCCAGCAGCGCAGTTATCCACAGCCCAACCCACCAGTGGACAACTCAAAAGAGCCCAGAAAGCAAAACGGCCCCACACCCCAAGAGGGGTGCAGGGCCGCCAGGCCAAAAGATCACCGAGGAGCAGGACCAGCCTGGTCCGAGAGCATCCGCAGCGCGTTCACCAGGCCGTTGACCAGCCCCCGGACCAGATCGCCCTCCTTGAACGACGCCACCATGCTCGCCACCGCGAGCTTGGCACCGCGGTCCGGCAGGCGCAGGTAAGCCGCCTTGCCCGTGACGATCTCGATCTTGCGCTCACCCGGCGAGACCGCGATCAGCACCGAGTTCGACGGGTCCGCCGTCGTCGCGTGCAGCTTCTCCGCCGTCTCACGGCTCTCCGCGCCGAGCTCGCCGAGGTACAGGCTGAAGTCCAAGCCCGTCTCGCGCGAAGCGAACGTCAGCGCCTCGTCGAGGCGGGCCAGCTGGCGGGTGTTGAACGGCCCGGACGGCGCCTCCGGCTCGTACATCTTGGCCGCGGACACCCGTCCGGTGGCCATCAGAGCCTCGCCGTAGCCCAGCTCGGACTCGTCGACGCGCTTCGTCAGCTCACCAGTTGCCACGAGCGCCTCCCGCCGCGGTCGGGGCGCCCTCGGGCGCGCTGTTCTCGGTGCCGGCGTGCCGGTGGGCCGTGCCCGCCCCTTCGGGGTTGGCGCTCCACCACATGGCCGGGTACTCCCAGGCCTGGCCGGACCGGTGCCGCGGGGCACCGCCGGACCTGCGCCGGAGCGTCAGCAGCCCGGCGAGGCCGTAGATGGCCAGCGGGATCACGGCGAAGACCACGATCGTCTCGACGATGTTCACGCCGGTGAGCGTATCGGATGACCTCCGCACCCACCGCGCGCGGCGCACTCGACCGTTCGTCGTAAGCCGAGTGCCGTCCGCCGCTTGGCTCGCGGCCACTGGAACGTTGGGGCGAAGACCGTCGGGCCGAAAGGTTGCAACTCAACGTACAGGCGGCCGCACCCGCCGCTGTCGTCTTGTCCGGGCCTTGAAATCCTCGTAGCTTTTTCACCTGTACGGGCCTTGCGCCCCGCTCCCCAGCCCCAGCAGGTAACGCACCGGTCCCAGGAGGCCTTGCCATGAACAGCGTCCAGACGCCCGCACAGGCGATCACCGAGACCACATCGTCACTGAGCGACATCGAATTCGTGCCCGGAACGCGTGTGACGGCGGGCACAAGGGTTACCCGGGGTACACGCGTCACTCGCGGTACACGTGTGACGGCGGGAACGCGGGTCACGATGGGCACCCGGGTGACGGCGGGCACGCGAGTCACCCGAGGGACCCGGGTCACGCGCGGCACTCGCGTCACGATGGGCACGCGTGTGACGGCCGGCACGCGAGTCACCTGCGGCACCCGCGTCACGCGAGGCACTCGGGTCACCCGCGGCACGCGCGTCACCATGGGCACCCGCGTCACCTGCCAGAGCGACTACGCGCTCGCTGCCTGACCCGTACTCCAGGGACGCGCTACCTCAGCGCAAGCACCCGGCTCGCCCCGGCCGCCGCACAGGCAGCCGGGGCGCCGGCTTGTCAGGGGGCGCTCCGCCCGCCGGAGGAGCTAAGCGGCGGAGCCCAGATACGGCCGCCAGAGCGGGTCGGCCTCCTTGGAATGCGCGAGCAGCCGCCAGTGCGGGCCGTGGGGCGCCCGCGGGACGATCCGCAGCCGCCAGCCGATCTCCGAAAGCAACCTGTCCGCTTTGCGGTGGTTGCACTTGGCGCAGCAGGCGACGCAGTTGGTCCAGCTGTGGGGGCCGCCCCGGCTGCGCGGGAGGACGTGGTCGATCGTCTCGGCCCGCCCTCCGCAGTAGGCGCAGCGGTAGCGATCCCGGTGCATGAGCCCCGCACGGGTCAGCGGCACCTGCGCGCGATACGGTACGCGCACGTACGTGCTGAGGCGGATCACCGAGGGCACCGGCAGAGAAACCTTCGCCGAGTGCAGCTCGATCCCGCCGGGGTCACCGTGGACCACTTCGGCCTTGCCGCACATCACGAGCACCACGGCGCGCCGCAGCGGCAACGCCGTCAGCGGCTCGAAGGTGGCGTTGAGCAGGAGCACCCGGCGCCGGCCCCAGGCCGGGGCGGCCGGATCCCGGCCTCTACTACGCTGTCCGGGCGGGCGGGTCACTCCCCCTGGGCGGGTCCCCGGCCCGGCCGGGACGGTTCCGCCGGATGCGGAACCCCCCGGGTAGGCACGCAGAACCACCTCTGGCGCCTCGTCGGCCGTGGCTTGGCCGGAGACGCCGCGGGGGCTGGGTTGTCGGTCTGGCACTCGACCACCTCCAGGGGCGTAGGCATAGTCGACCACAGAACAGGCCCCCAGCGCACGTGTGTTACAAGACGTGTCACATCCGCGCGACCCAACATCCACTCGGCGTTGGGGTGCCCGACCCGATCGGAAGGATGAACGAACCGCCGTGCTTTCCCTGCTCCCCTCCGCCGACCCGCCGTGCGTGAAGGACCCCAGCACGTTCTGCTACACGGTGTACGACGTCACGCACAACCTGTGGCTGGCGGGCTCGGCGAACTGGCTGATCACCAAACCGGTCAAGATCCTGATGATCATCGTGATCGCGTTCCTGGTGCGCCTGATCCTGAGAAGGCTGATCAACCGCGTCACGACGCTGCCGAAGACCGGCGGCAAGCTCCCGTCGCTGCTGCGCCCCCTGCGCGAGCGCGCCCCGGAGGTGCTCGGCTCCGCCGTCATCGAACGGCGCCGCCAGCGCGCGAAGACCATCGGCTCGGTGCTGAAGTCGATGTCGACGTTCCTGATCTACGGCCTGGCGTTCATCCTCGTGCTGGGCGAACTCGGCATCAACCTGGGCCCGATCATCGCGTCGGCCGGCATCATCGGCGTCGCGATCGGCTTCGGCGCCCAGAACCTGGTCAAGGACTTCCTGTCCGGGATCTTCATGATGGTCGAGGACCAGTACGGCGTCGGCGACGTCGTGGACGTGGGCGAAGCGTCCGGCACGGTCGAGTCGGTGGGCTTGCGGATCACGACGTTGCGTGACGTCAAGGGCACGGTCTGGTACGTCCGCAACGGCGAAGTGCTGCGCGTCGGCAACTCGAGCCAGGGCTTCGCGGTGGCGGTCGTCGACGTCCCCCTCGGCTACACGGCCGACGTCGAGCGCGCGACGACGGTGCTCGCCGACGCCGCGGTCACGGCCACGGAGTCCGACGCGCTCAAGGACAACGTCCTCGAGCCGCCGGAGATGCTGGGTGTGGAAAGCGTCACACCGGAGGGGCTCTCCCTGCGCCTGACGGTGAAGGTCCGGCCGGGCAAGCAGTGGGCGGTCCAGCGGGCGCTGCGGGCCCAGCTGCTGGCGGCCCTGGAGGAGGCGGGTTTCGAACCGCCGCTCGGCCGGCTGTTCCCGCCCGCGGCCCCGGCCGTCGAGAAGTAGGCGCCATTACGCTGGGGAGCGGGTTCGCGACGAACCGGAACTGTGCGGACCGGGCGTCGGGAACCCGCACCCCAAGGGCAAAATGGAAGGCGTGTCTGCAGTGAGCGAACCGGCGAACCTCTACGAAGCGGTCGGCGGCGAACCGACCTTCCGCCGGATCGTCGGGCGGTTCTACGAGGAGGTCGCGCGCGACGAGATCCTCCGGCCCCTCTACCCCGAAGAGGACCTCGGGCCCGCCGAGGAGCGGTTCCGGCTGTTCCTCATCCAGTACTGGGGCGGCCCGCACACCTACTCCGACCAGCGCGGGCACCCGCGGCTGCGGATGCGGCACGCGCCGTTCAAGATCGGGCCGCTCGAGCGGGACGCCTGGCTGCGGTGCATCCGGATCGCCGTCGACGAAGAGAACCTCGAAGAACCGTACCGGGGGCAGCTGTGGGCCTACCTGGAGATGGCGGCGCACAGCATGATGAACAGCTTCGTCTGATGACCTCGGCCGCCTGGTGGCGCGATGCGGTCTTTTACCAGGTCTACGTGCGCTCGTTCGCCGATTCGGACGGTGACGGCGTCGGAGACCTGGAAGGCATCCACTCCCGGCTCGGTTACCTGGAGCTGCTGGGCGTCGACGCGCTGTGGCTGACACCCTTCTACCGCTCCCCCATGGCCGACCACGGCTACGACATCGCCGACCCGCGGGACGTCGACCCGATGTTCGGCACCCTCGGCGACTTCGACGTGCTGCTCACCGAGGCGCACAAGCGGAACATCAAGGTCACCGTGGACGTGGTCCCGAACCACACCAGCAACCAGCACGCCTGGTTCAAGTCGGCGATGGCGGCCGCGCCGGGCAGCCCGGAGCGCGACCGGTACATCTTCCGAGACGGCGTCGGGCCGAAGGGCGAAGACCCGCCGAACAACTGGGTCAGCGCCTTCGGCGGCCCGGCCTGGACGCGCGTGCCGGACGGCCAGTGGTACCTGCACCTGTTCGCGCCGCAGCAGCCGGACCTCAACTGGGCCAACCCCGAGGTCGCCGCGGATCTCGAGCGCACGCTGCGGTTCTGGCTCGAACGCGGCGTCGACGGCTTCCGCATCGACGTCGCCCACGGCATGGCCAAGCCGCCCGGCCTGCCGGACATGGACCCGCGCGCGAACGCGCTGGGGCCGAGCCACTACTACGACCCGCGGTGGGACCACGACGGCGTCCACGAGATCCACCAGATGATCCGCAAGGTGCTCGACGAGTTCCCGGACGCGATGGCGGTCGGCGAAATCTGGGTGACCGACGAGGAACGCCTGTCGCGCTACCTGCGGCCCGACGAGCTGCACTTGGCGTTCAACTTCCGGCTGGTGCTGACCCACTTCGACGCCGACGCGATGCGCACGGCCATCGAGCGCTCCCTGGCCGTCCCGGCCCGCACGGGCGCCCCGGCAACTTGGACGCTGGGCAACCACGACGTCTGGCGCCAGGTCAGCCGCTACGGCGGCGGCTCGGTGGGCGTGCGGCGCGCGCGGGCGATGGCCCTGGTCGAGCTGGCGCTGCCGGGCGCGGTGTACCTGTACAACGGCGAAGAGCTGGGGCTCGCGAACGTCGACCTGGCGCCGGCGGAGATGGCCGACCCGCGCGCGAAGACGAGTGGCGCCGAGTTCGGCCGCGACGTCGCACGGGTCCCACTGCCGTGGGAGGGCGACCTGCCGCCGTTCGGGTTCTCGCGGAACCCGCGCACGTGGCTGCCGATGCCGGCTTCGTGGGCGGGGTCGACGGTGGAGAAGCAGATCGAGGACGCGGACTCGACGCTGTCGCTGTACCGCGCCGCCATCGAGCTGCGTAAGACGCACGCGGCATTCAGCGGCGACGAGCTGGAGTGGTACGGCGCACCGGCCGGGTGTTTCGCCTTCCGGCGGCGCGGGGGTGGGCTGGTGTGCGCGCTGAACACGTCGGCCTCGCCGATCGCGCTGCCGCCGGGTGAGGTGCTGCTGTCGAGCAGTCCGCTGGTGGAGGGGAAGCTGCCCGCGGATTCGGCCGCCTGGCTGGTCTGAGGCCGCTTCCACAACTCACGCCGGCTGTGGACAACTCCGGCCGGAAGTCCTTCGGGCGGCCTTTCCGTCGGTTGCTGCCGATACGCTGGAAGCGGGGGATCCCCCAGGGAGGGTGGGCCGTGGCGCCGAGTTCTGGCGAAGTCGGGCGACTCGCGCGAGCCGGTGGGCCTGTGGGGTCGAGGAGCACTTGCGCCAGCTCAACTTCGGCTGGTCCCTGCCGGAGAGGTGGGAGCTGCGGCGAAGTCGATCGCTGCTGTGTGGTGGAAGCAGGTCTGCCGGCTGGGTCTCTGCCCGGAGATGCAGCTGACTCGGGCGGGTGCGAGGTCGCGTCACCGGTAAGCGGCCCACCACCCCGAAGCTCGATTGTCACTACGGCCGGGTGCTGGCTTCGGATCGGGGCGGCGGGGCAGGTCTGGGTGGAGTGCAAGTTCGGGCGTCAGCGTGCCGTTCCGGTCGGTGAGGCAGCTGCCAAAGGCGCTTCGACTTTGGCGGACCCTGGCTCGAGCACCTGAAGACGCCGACTTCGCGGAGCCCTGCCCCATGGAGGCGCGGATTCAGCCCGACTGGTTGCCCGAGCCGTCGTCGAATGCCCCACTCGCCAGCCAGGCCACCAGGGCCGCGGCCTGGAGGTAGGGCGCCGCTTGGGCGGCCGCCCGGCCCGCCGCGCGCGTGCGGCCCCACCTCTCAGGTCTTTCGGCGCGCTCCGGCGCCTGCTCGCCCTCCGGACGGTCGCGCCGCCACTGCGGCTCCGACACGCGGACCTCGTCGAGGAAGTCCGCCGTCGGGTCCTGGTCCGGGGTCATGCCTCCAGCGTGCCACGATCCGGGCCGGACGGTGGCCGCCGTAAGGACTTCGTCAGAACAACAGCGGTAACAGCGCGTGACGGCGTCGCACGATCGCGCCATAGCGCGCGTCCAGGCGCATCCACGAGTCCGTGGCCGTCACGCGGACCACGTCACCGGGAACGTCCGAGTCCACGAACCCCATGCCGGACATCGCGAACAGGCAGCGCATCTGCACCTTGACCTCGACCGAACCGCCGCTCACGGTCAGCACCGCCTGGTCCATCAGCGACGCCGGCGGCGTGCCGTGCGGGCCCACGTTGTCCCTGGCCAGCGTGACGCCACGATCCGCCAGCTCGGACACCACCTGCGCCGGGAGCTCGTCGACCAGCGGCCAGCGGCCGGACGGCGGGAGCTCCCCGTGCCAGAGCAGGTCGCGGGCCGGGCCCGGGTCCATCCGGGGCCCGCCCGCCACGGTCAGCGCCGCGAGCAGCTCGTTGCCGGACACCGTGACGTCACCCGGCGTCACGTCCCCGGCCACCGCTCGGGTGGCCAGGCACTCGAACGGCGTCGACGTCCAGGCCTCGACCACGCCGTCACCGCGCCGGCGCAGCCGGACGGTCGTCTGGCCGTCCAGCCGGACCGCGCGGGCGACGAACGCGCCGAGGGTCTCCCGGTCGGCCGCGTCCGGCACGAACAACTCAGGCATCCGCGAACCCCTGCTTCAGAAACTCCGACTCGGCCGGGCTGAGCCTACGCGGCCGCAACTCGACCGTGTCGTACGGCGCCAGCACCGTCTCCGCGGTGACCGCCACCGGGTCGTCCGGGGACGGCCCGCCGTGCACGCGGTAGGCCAGCGTGAAGCTCGCCGCGCGCAGCTGCGTCAGGTCGATGTCGACCCGCAGCTCCTGCCCGGACACCACGATCGGCGCCTTGTAGGCCACTTCCAGCCGCACCACGACGATGCCCTTCGGCAGCTGGTCCAGCCCCGCCTCGACGGCGCCCTTGAACAGCAGCGGGATGCGCGCCTCTTCGAGCAGCGTCACCAGCTTCGCGTGGTTGACGTGGCCGTAGACGTCCATGTCCGTCCAGCGCGGGCGGACGTGCGATACGTAGGTCACCGCACCGTGCTCCGGATCTGGCGAGCCGCCACCGAGAGGGTCGCCAGGTCGAGCCGGCCGGACTTGGTGATCTCGTCGAGCGCGACGCGCGCCCGCTGCAGCCGGGACGCGTTCGTCTTCTCCCACTGCGCGATCTTGGCGTCCCCGGACGAGCCGGGATCGCTGTGCCGCAACGCATCGAGCGTGATCGCCCGCAGCGAGCCGTAGACGTCGTCGCGCAGCGAAAGCCGGGCGAGCGCGTGCCAGCGGTTGCCTCGTTCGAGCTTGCTGATCTCGGTGAGCATCGAATCGATGTCCAGGTGCGCCGACAGCGCGTAGTACAGCTCCGCCGTCTCGGCCGGGCTGTGCACCGCGTCCACGCCGATCTGCTGCTCGGCGAGCTCGGCGACCTCGGTGACGTCGAGCAGGCCGTACGTGTGCAGCAGCAGCGACACGCGGCGGGCGAGCCCCTCGGGCACGTTCGCGGCGATCAGCTCGTCGACGTGCTTCTGCACCGACTCCGCCTCGCGGCCGCGCAGCAGGTCGCCGATGTTCGGGACGAGCTTGCCGAGCACCCGGCCGAAGCGCTTGATCTCCGACAGCGGGGCCAGCGGCTGCGGCCGGTTGGTGAGGAACCAGCGCGCGGCCCGGTCGAGCAGGCGCCGCGTCTCCAGCACCATCGCGTCGGCGACGTCGGTGTGCACGACGTTGTCGAGCGCGTCGATCTCCTTCCAGAGCGCGGGGAGGTCGAACACCTGCGTCACGACCGCGTACGCGCGCACCGCGTCCGTCGCCGTCGCGTTCATCTCCTCCATCAGCCGGTAGACGAAGGAGATGCCACCGCCGTCGACCACCTCGTTGGCGATCAGCGTGGTGATGATCTGGCGCCGCAGCGGGTGTTCGCCGATCGCCGAGCCGAACCGCTCGCGCAGCGGCTTCGGGAAGTACTCGGGCAGCCGCGCCGCGAAGACCTTCGAGTCCGGCAGGTCGCTGGCCAGCAGCTCGTCCTTCAGCTCCAGCTTGACGTGCGCGAGCAGCGTCGCCAGCTCCGGCGAGGTGAGGCCCTTGCCCGCCTTCTCCAGCTCGCGGAACTCCGAGTTGCTCGGCAGGGCCTCGAGCTTGCGGTCGAACGCGCCCGCGGACACCAGCGCCTGCACCTGGCGCGCGTGCACCGACAGCATCGGCGCGGCGTGCGCGCGGCTGACACCGAGGACGGCGTTCTGCCGGTAGTTGTCCTTGAGCACCAGCGCGCCGACCTCGTCGGTCATCTCCTCCAGCAGCTCGTTGCGCTGCTCGCGCTCCAGCTTGCCGGTCTGCACGAGGTGGTCGAGCAGGATCTTGATGTTGACTTCGTGGTCGGAGCAGTCGACGCCGGCCGAGTTGTCGAGCGCGTCGGTGTTGATCTTCCCGCCATTGCGCGCGAACTCGATCCGGCCGAGCTGGGTCAGGCCGAGGTTGCCGCCTTCGCCGAACACCTTGACGCGCAATTGCTTGCCATCGACGCGGATGGCGTCGTTGGCCTTGTCGCCCGCGGCGGTGTGGGTTTCGTTCTCCGCCTTGACGTAGGTGCCGATGCCGCCGTTCCAGAGCAGCTCGACCGGCGCCAGCAGGATCGCCTGGATGAGGTCCATCGGCGCCAGCGCGGTGATGCCCTCCTCGAGCCCGAGCGCCGCGTGGACCTGGGGGCTGATCGGGATCGACTTCGCCGTGCGCGGGTAGATCCCGCCGCCTTCGCTGATCAGCGAGCGGTCGTAGTCGTCCCACGAGCTGCGCGGCAGGTCGAACAGCCGGCGGCGCTCGGCGTACGACGTCGCCGCATCGGGGTTCGGGTCGAGGAAGACGTGCATGTGGTTGAACGCCGCGACCAGGCGGATGTGCTCGGACAGCAGCATGCCGTTGCCGAAGACGTCGCCCATCATGTCGCCGATGCCGACGACGGTGAAGTCCTCGGTCTGGGTGTCCTTGCCCAGCTCGCGGAAGTGCCGCTTGACGCTCTCCCAGGCACCCTTCGCGGTGATGCCCATGGCCTTGTGGTCGTAGCCGACCGAGCCGCCGGAGGCGAACGCGTCGCCGAGCCAGAAGCCGTACTGCCCCGAGACCTCGTTGGCGATGTCGGAGAACTTCGCCGTGCCCTTGTCGGCCGCGACGACCAGGTAGGAGTCGTCGGCGTCGTGCCGGACCACACCGGGCGCGGGGACGGTCTTGCCCTCGATGCGGTTGTCGGTCAGGTCGAGCAGGCCGGAGATGAACATGCGGTAGCAGGCGATGCCCTCGGTGAGCTGGGCGTCGCGGTCGATGCTCGCGTCGCCGCTCGGGGCCGGCGGGCGCTTGACGACGAAGCCGCCCTTCGCGCCGACCGGCACGATCACCGCGTTCTTCACCGCCTGCGCCTTGACCAAGCCGAGGATCTCGGTGCGGAAGTCCTCGCGGCGGTCCGACCAGCGCAGGCCACCGCGCGCGACCTCGCCGAAGCGCAGGTGCACGCCCTCGACGCGTGGGGAGTACACGAAGATCTCGAACTTCGGCCGCGGCTCGGGCAGATCGGGCACGCCGGCCGGGTCGAGCTTGATCGACAGGTACTCGCGGGGCGTCCCGTCGGCGCCGGTGACGTGGTAGTTCGTCCGCAGCGTGGCGCGGATGACGGCCATCAGGCGGCGCAGGATGCGGTCCTCGTCGAGGCTGGTGACCTCGTCGATCATCGCGTTCAGCTCGCTCGCCAGCGCTTCGGTGGCGGCCTCGCGGTCGGCGTCGGACAGCTGCGGGTCGAACCTCGCCTCGAACAGCCGCAGGAGCTTGGTCGCGACCTGGGTGTGGTTCAGCAGCGTGTTCTGGATGTAGTCCTGGGAGAACGCGCTGCCGGCCTGGCGCAGGTACCGCGAGTAGGCGCGCAGGACGGCGGCCTGGCGCCAGGTGAGCCCGGCGCGCAGGACGAGCCCGTTGAGGCCGTCGACCTCGGCGTCGCCGCGCCAGGCGGCCTCGAAGGCGTCCTGGAAGCGGCCGCGCAGCTCCTCGACGGCGTGCTCGTCGGAGTCGTCGAGCATCTTCTGGTCGACGCGGAGGCCGAAGTCGTAGATCCAGCACGCGCCGCCGTCCTCGCGGTGCAGCTCGTACGGCCGCTCGTCGACCACCTCGACGCCCATGGCCTGCAGCACCGGGAGCACCTTCGAGAGCGTGACGCCCTCGCCGCGCAGGTAGAGCTTGAAGCGCCGCTCGCCCGGCGCGGCGTCGGCGGGCTGGTAGAAGGACAGCGCGAGGTCGCCTTCGTCGGTCAGCGAGTCCAGCGAGCGGAGGTCGGCGAGCGCCTCTTCGGCGGTGAAGTCCTCTTTGTAGCCCTCGGGGAAGACCATCGCGAAGCGCTGGCCCTGCTCGGTGGCCGATTCCTCGCCGACGATGCCGACCGCGACGCCGCCGTCGGCGCGCTCCCGGCGTTCGTCGAGGACCGCTTCGACCATCCGGTCGTCCCAGGTGCGGACGGCGTCGTTCAGCCGGTCCTGGATCTTGAGCGTGTCCGGCTCGAGCCGGCGCGCCGGGTCGGTGTGGACGACGAAGTGGACCTGCGCCAGGACGGTTTCGCCGATCCGCGCGCTGTATTCGAGCTGGGTGCCTTCGAGCTCTTCGAGCAGGACTTCCTGCATCGCCAGCCGGGAGCGGGTGGTGTAGCGGTCGCGCGGGAGGTAGACGAGGCAGGAGTAGAAGCGGCCGTAGGGGTCGCGGCGCAGGAACAGCCGCAGCCGGCGGCGGTCGGAGAGGGTGATCGCGCCGGTCGTCGTCGAGTACAGCGAGTCGGTGTCGGCGGAGAACAGGTCGGCGCGCGGCCAGTTCTGCAGGATTTCGAGCATCCGCTGGCCGGAGAACGACTCGATCGGGAAGCCGGCGCGGTGGATGACCTCGCGCACGCGCTTGCACACGACGGGAATGTCGAGGACGTTCTCGTGCAGCGCCGTGGTGGTGAACATGCCGAGGAACCGGTGTTCGCCGGTGACGTTGCCTTCGGCGTCGAAGGTCTTGACGCCGACGTAGTACGGGTAGACCGGCCGGTGCACGGTCGAGGGCGCGCTCGCCTGGGTGAGCACCAGCAGCGTCGGCGCGAGGGCAGTGGCGGCGGTGTCCGGGCCGGCGGTCAGGCCGCGGGCGGCGAGGCTGTCCTGGCGCAGCACGCCGAGGCCGGAGGCCAGGACCGCGCGCAGGGCCGGCTCGTCGGACTCCGGGTGCGGGTTCTCGATCAGTTCGTAGCGGCGGTAGCCGAGGAAGGTGAAGTGGCCGTCGGCCAGCCAGCGCAGCAGCCGGGCGCCCTCGGCGACCTCGTCGGCGGACAGCCGCGGCGGGTCGGTTTCGAGTTCGCTCGCCAGCTGGCAGGCCGTCTGGGCCATCTTCTCGGCGTCCTCGACGACCTCGCGGACGTCACCCAGGACGCTGGAGAGCCGGTTGTCGAGCTCGCGGGCCCGGTTGCGGTCGGTGACGAAGTCGATCTCGATGTACATCCACGACTCGGCGGCCGAGTTCGCGGGCGGCTCGGCCGGGTCGGCGTCGGGGTGGACCTCGAGGAGTTCGCCGGTGAGGTCGCGGCTGACCACCACGATCGGGTGAACAATGCGCTGCACCTGCACGCCGTCGCGGGCGAACTCCGCGGCGATGGAGTCGACCAGGTACGGCATGTCATCGGTGACGACCTGCACGACGGTGGCTTCCCGCGCCCAGCCGTCCTCGGCGACGGTCGGGTTCAGCAGCCGCACGGCCGGGCGGCCGGGCATCCGCGACTTGGCCAGCTGCAGGTGCGAGCGGACGGCGCCGACCAGGTTGACCGGCTCGTCGCCGACGATCTCTTCGGCCGGGATGTGCCGGTAGTAGAGCCGGATGAGCTCCCCGATCTCCGGCGCCAGCCCGGCCGCGGCGTCGATCAGGTCGTCCCTGATCTGCTCCGGGCTGGCCGGGGAGCGCTGGCCGAATTCGGGTTCGGTTTCGGCTCCGGTTCCGGGTAGGGACGAGACTCCGGTCGAGCTCATTTGAGGCAACTCTCCAGTTTGCGTGAGGTGGCACCGTGCCGGTTCGGCGTTGAGCCGGCCACCCCACACTAATGCGCCGCGATCCGGGATCACATGAAGACCCGGAGGTTCCGGGAGGCGCGAAAACCCTTCCGGGGCACGGGATTCGCGGGATCGGTCAAGCTACTGACGGGTTGTCTCCAGCGCTCCGGCGCAGCGCTGACCAGCCGCGCTGGCCGGCCGTCACCCGGCGCGGGGCCAACGTGATCGGTTCAGTTGATCGGGGGCAAGGCCGTTCGGCGAACGCTGTCGGCCGGTCGGCGACGCCGGGGTGCGACGGATCCCACTGTGGACCGGGTGAGGCAGGTCGGCGACGGTTCGGGACGTCTCAGCGACTGGACGGCGGCCGGGGTGAACCCTCGCCGGCGGTTCACCGGCGCGCCGAAACTGTCGGTGGTCTCCGGTAGCGTGGAAAACGGGGGCGCCCCCGCGGGTCGAGCGTCCGATCAGTCGCGTGAGCTGTGGCCGCGGGAGTCCGAGACTTCGGCGCCGTGACCGTTGCGGCCGTGACCGTTGCGCCGGCCCGTGTCCTGGGAGCCGAGCTGCTTGACCAAGGCCGCCGCGCTCGCCGTGCCCGCCTGGTGTTCGGCGAGGGCGCGGGCGAGCAGGTCGGCCAGGCCCGCGTCCGGTGGGGGCTCGTCCTCCGCGATCGCGCGGGCGTAGCTCTCCGGGAACGGGGCCGTCGCCGGCGTCCAGTGTCCGAAATCCTCCATCGGCTCCAGCGACGGTGGCATCCGCAGCCGCGGCAACCACGGCTCGGCCTCGTCGCGGTAGTCCGGCACGGACGGCGGTTCGTCCTCCGGCCGCGGCGGCGGAGCGAGCTCACGGGCCGGTTCTTCGGCGCGCGGGCTGTCGGCGTCTTCCGCCCGGCGGCGGCCCCCGGCGCCTCCGGAGGCGGAGATGCCCAGGCGGTCGAGCACGGACCGCGCGGCCACGGAGCCGTGCTCGGCGTCGTGACGCGTCGACGGCTGCGGCTCCTCCCGTCGCCCCTCCGACGCCCACGGCTCCCGCTCGGCAGCGGGCTCGGGCGCGAGCGGCAAGGCCGGCGTGACGCGAGTGGGCGCCGATTCCCGCTCGGCGGCGGTCTCCCGCAGCCGAGCCTCGGCCAGCGCGGCCCAGGAGAACTTGGTCTTGCCGGTTTCGGCGGGCGCGGCGGCCTCGGCAGGCTCCGCACGGGTAACCGGCTCGGCAGCCTCGGGCCGGAAGTCCGGCTCCCGCCCGCGCTCGGCCAACCGCGGCTCGGGTGGCCCCACCTCGGCGGATTCCCGACCACGTTCGGCCAACCGCGGCTCCGGCGGCCGCACCTCGATAGGCCCCGAACGCTGATCGCCAGACTCCCGCCGGATCTCCGGCTCACGCCCACGCTCCGCCAACCGCGACTCGGGCGACCGCACCTCGACCGGCTCCCGACCACGGTCCGCCAACCGCGGCTCAGGCGACCGCACCTCAGCCGACGCCCGACCGCGCTCGGCCGGCCGTGCCTCGACCGGCGCCGAATCCCGCCCAGTCTGAACAGACTCAGACCGGCGCTGGGAAACCACGCCCGGCGCCGAATCCCGCCCCGAACGCGGCTCCAAAGCCCCAGGCCGCCGCTCGACAACCTCAGGCCGCGGCTCGGCCACCTCAGGCCGTTCCGCAGCCCGCCGAACCTCGACCGGCTCCGGCCGACGCGCGGCCGGCGGCTCGTCCCGCACCGCCGGCATCAACGTCGTCTCCGCCGCGTCCGCCGTCACCCGCGGCCGCTCGAACGACCAAGCCGGCGCCCGCGACGGCGTCTCCTCCCGCCCGAACGACCAAGCCGGCGCACGAGGCTCCGGCTCGGCGGCAGCGACCGGCGCCTGCTCAGCGACGACCACCGGCACCGGCCGCGACGGCACCGCCTTCAACACCTCGTCCAGATCGACCGAGGCCGGCTCCCCGCTGCCGAACTCCCCGGCCAGCACACTGCACGCCTGCCGCCGGGCCCGGGCGTGCAGCTGCTCCGCCGCCCGCGAGCGGTACAGGCACGCGATGGCCTCCTCCGCCTGCCCGAACCGCTCCTGCAACTGCGCCAGCTCCAGCCACAGCCGCGCGGTGATCGCCGACAGCCCGTGCCGATCCGTGCTCGCCACGGCTTCGCGCACCAGCTCGATCGCCGCCTCACCGGCTCCCGAAGGCAAGTGGACCCGCGTCGCGACCGCCAGCCGCAGCCAGCCCATCGGCGCGACGCCCGCCGCCCGCACCGGCTCGGCCAGCACCGGCTCCGCGATCTCGTACGCCATTTCGGTGTCGCCGCGGTCGAGCAGCGTGCTGACCAGCAGCAACACCAGCCGGATCCGGACGAGCCCGCCGTCGTCGGCCGGGTTGTCCAGCTTCTCCAAGAACCCGAGGCCGGTCCGGGCCGCGTCCGCCGCCGCCGTCAGATCACCGTGGCGCCGGCGGTGGGCGGCCGTGCCGACCCGCAACAGCGCGCGCACCAGCAGCTGGGTGTCCGCCCCCAGCGAGTCGTCGCCGACGACGAGCTTGTCCGCCTCCACCAGCACGCGGTCCAGCTCCGGCTTGCGCCCGAGCTGGCCCAGGCAGCCCACTAGGTGCGAGAGCGCCGCCGCGCGGTGCACCGGCGAGACCACCGGATCCGTCAGCACCGGCCGCAACGCGGCGAGGCCGGTCAGCGGCACGCCCAGGCTCCGCGCGCAGACGGCGAGGTCGATCCGCAGCCGCGCCGCGATGTCGCCGTAGCCCGCGTGCTCGGCCGCGCGCAACGCCGCGACCGCGCGCCCGACCGTGGCCGGCCGCATCCCGAGCCGGACGCGGGCGGACACGACCAGGCTCTCGGCCCGGATCCACTGCTCGTCGGCGCTGGCGGCTTCGGCCAGCGCGGCCGCACGCTCACCGAGGACGAGCGCGAGTTCGGGCGCCCGCAGGTGCAGGGCGTCCGCCCGCTCGATCAGCCGTCCGACTGCGGAGAGGGTTCCCCCGGCATTGACGGAGCGCCCGCTCTCCACTCGGGAGAACGGGCCCGTCCGGTGCTGTTTGCTGGCTTCCACGGGGAAACCCGCCCCCTCAGTCGCGGGTCAGCTTGCGATGGGTGACACGGTGCGGCCGCGCCGCCTCGGCGCCGAGGCGCTCGACCTTGTTCTTCTCGTACCCCTCGAAGTTGCCCTCGAACCAGAACCACTTGGCCGGGTCTTCGTCCGTGCCTTCCCAGGCCAGGATGTGCGTCGCGACCCGGTCGAGGAACCACCGGTCGTGCGAAATCACCACCGCGCAGCCGGGGAACTGCTCCAGCGCGTTCTCCAGCGAGCCCAGCGTCTCGACGTCCAGGTCGTTCGTCGGCTCGTCGAGCAGGATCAGGTTCCCGCCCTGCTTGAGCGTCAGCGCCAGGTTGAGCCGGTTGCGCTCACCACCGGAGAGCACGCCCGCCGGCTTCTGCTGGTCCGGGCCCTTGAAGCCGAACGCGCTGACGTACGCCCGCGACGGCATTTCGGTCTGCCCGACGTGGATGTAGTCCAGCTCGTCGGAGACGACCTGCCAGACCGTCTTCTGCGGGTCGATGCCGCCCCGGTTCTGGTCCACATAGGACAGCTTGACCGTCTCACCGATCTTGACGTCGCCGCCGTCCGGGTTCTCGAGCCCGACGATGGTCTTGAACAGCGTGGTCTTGCCGACGCCGTTCGGGCCGATCACGCCGACGATGCCGTTGCGCGGCAGGTTGAACGACAGCCCGTCGATGAGCACGCGGCCGTCGAAGCCCTTCTGCAGCTTCTCGACCTCGACCACGACGTTGCCCAGCCGCGGGCCCGGCGGGATCTGGATCTCTTCGAAGTCCAGCTTGCGGTGCTTGTCCGCCTCCGCCGCCATCTCCTCGTAGCGGTCGAGGCGCGAGCGCGACTTCGTCTGGCGCGCCTTCGCGTTGGACCGGACCCACTCGAGTTCGGACTTCAGCCGCTTGGCGAGCTTCGCGTCCTTCTTGCCCTGGACCTCGAGGCGCTCGCGCTTCTTCTCCAGGTACGTCGAGTAGTTGCCCTCGTAGCCGACGACGCGGCCGCGGTCCAGCTCCATGATCCACTGGGCCACGTTGTCGAGGAAGTACCGGTCGTGGGTGACGGCGAGGACAGCGCCGGCGTAGCGGGCCAGGAACTGCTCCAGCCACAGGACACTTTCGGCGTCCAGGTGGTTGGTGGGCTCGTCGAGCAGCAGCAGGTCCGGCGCCGACAGCAGCAGCTTGCACAGCGCGACCCGGCGGCGCTCACCACCGGAGAGGTGGGTGACGCCCTCGTCCGGCGGCGGGCAGCGCAGCGCGTCCATGGCCTGCTCGACGGTCGAGTCGAGCTCCCAGGCGTCGGCGTGGTCCAGCTCCTCCTGGAGCTTGCCCATCTCCTCGAGCAGCTCTTCGCTGTATTCGGTCTCCATCAGCTTGAGGACCTCGTTGTAGCGGTCCAGCTTGACCTTGACCTCGCCCAGGCCCTCTTCGACGTTCTCGCGGACCGTCTTCTCCTCGTTGAGCTCCGGCTCCTGCATGAGGATGCCGACCGAGGCGCCGGGCTGGAGGAACGCTTCGCCGTTGCTGGCCTGCTCGATCCCCGCCATGATCTTGAGAACGGTGGACTTACCGGCACCGTTCGGCCCGACCACGCCGATCTTGGCGCCGGGGTAGAACGCGGTGCTGACGTCGTCGAGGATGACCTTGTCCCCGACGGTCTTGCGCACCTTCTTCATGGTGTAGATGAACTCGGCCATACCCACGATCGTAGAGCGCGCTCGATCGCGCCTCGACGCCGGTCACCGTCGGACTACCGAAAGTCAGCCCGAGATCACGGCGAGAGTAGCAAAACGGCCGTTTTCCCGGCGCCCGGACGGCGGCTCAACCTCAACTGGAACCCGAGGGTCGCTTGCCCTCGGCAAGGTTCTTCAGCATCGCGTTGTAGGCGTTCAGCTCTTCGTCGCCCGTTGCCGCTTCGCGCCGGTCACGCCGCTTCGCCTCCCGCTCGTCCTGCCGCGACCACTGCACCAGCAGCGCGATCAGCACCAGCAGCACCGGGACCTCGCCGGCGGCCCAGGCGATGCCGCCGCCGAGCCGCTGGTCAGCCAGCAGATCCGTGACCCACGGCAGGTGCAACTGGCTGTAGAAGGCCTGCCCGATGACCGTCTGCTTGCTCATCAGGATCACGCCGAAGAACGCGTGGAACGGCATCGCGGCGAACATCATGCCGAGCCGGCCGAGGTACGGGATCCGCCGCGGCGACGGGTCGACGCCGATCACCGGCCAGTAGAAGACGTAGCCGGCGAGCAGGAAGTGCCCGTTCATCGCCAGGTGCGCCCAGTGGTACTGCAGCGCGTTGTCGAACAGGCCGGAGAAGTACAGCGCGTAGAACGAGCCGACGAACAGCACCAGCGCGACCACCGGGTGGGTCAGGAACCGCGACACCGGCGAGTGCACGAAGGCAACGAGCCACTCGCGCGGCCCGGGCGGGGCGTCCTTGCCCGCGGCCGGCAGGGCGCGCAGCGCGAGCGTCACCGGCCCGCCGAGCACGAACAGCACCGGCGCCACCATCGACAGCAGCATGTGGTTGCCCATGTGGACGCTGAACATCGCGGGCGCGTACCGGCCGATGCCCGACGACGTCGCGATCAGCAGCACCACGCACCCGGCGATCCAGGCGATCGTGCGGCCGACCGGCCAGGTGTCGCCGCGGCGCAGCAGCCGCCGCACCCCGGCGAGGTAGAGGCCGCCGAGGACGAGCGCGAAGGTGCCGTAGACCAGGTCGAACCGGGTGTCGAAGAGCAGCCGCCACACCGTCGGCGCGCCGTCGAGGTTGTAGCCGATCAGCAGCTCGGTGGTGGACGGCTGGGTGATCGCGTCGGCCGGCGGTGGCGTCCTGGCCAGGCCGGACGCGATCCCGATGGTGACGAACATGATCAGGATCTCGACCGAGGCCAGGCGCAGCAGCTGGGCGCCACCCTTGCCGTCTGTGCCGTTCTTGAGGTTCGCGACCCCCTTCTCACGCTGCTGGTGACCGAACACCCCGAGCAGGAGCAGCGCGACCGTCTTGGCCACCACGAGCAGGCCGTAATCGGTGGTGAACAGGTCGTTCAGGCCGATCCGGACCAGCGCGTTGACCGCGCCGGAGAGGGCCATCACGATCCAGCAGATCAGGGCCAGCTTCGAGAACCGCTGCGCGGCCAGGCTCAGGTGACTCCCGCGCCGGTACCCCAGCGCCAGCAGGGCGATCAGGCCGCCGACCCACAGCGCCGCGGCGACCAGGTGGAACAGCAGGCTGTTGGTGGCGACGTCGTGCGAGCCGCCGCTGGCGGAGTGCCCGGTGACGGCGACCGGGACCAGCCCGCCGACGGCCAGGAAGAACAGCACCGCCGTCCAGCCCCAGGACAGCGCGAGCCGGCAGCCGAGCGCGATGAGGATGGCGATCAGCGCCGTCCACAGCCACGCCTTCGGCTGTTCGATGGCGCCGACGAGGTCGAGCAGCGTCTGCGGGTCCAGCACGTCGCCGAACGGCTTCCCGGCGGTGTCGGCGGCGGTGAAGGCGACCGAGAGCAGGGCCGCGCCGAACCACACCCAGGCGGCGATCCCCGCCGCGCGCAGGGCGCCGTAGCCCTCCGGCCCGAGCGTCCCGGACTTCTGCGGCGGCACCAGGAAGGCGGCCAGCAGCAGCGCCCCGACGCAGATCACCGACGCGCATTCGGACAGCACGCGCATGACGGTGATGCCGTACTTGGTGATCAGGCCCGGGTCGGGCAGGCCGGCGATCGCGTAGCCGGCCCCGCCGGTCAGCGCGATCAGGCCGATCGCGACCACGGCGGCCAGCAGGACGCCGACCACGAGCAGGGGCAGCACACTGGCCCGGCGCTGGGTGGGGACGTCGGATTTCGTGGCGGACACGCCCCTGAGGGTATGCCCCGGCCCGGTCAGGCCCGTGTGACGGGCAGGATGGAGCCGTGAAGATGATCCTGCTGCGGCACGCGGAGTCGCTCGGCAACGTCGACGAGCTCGCCTACACGCGGATCCCCGACCACGCCCTCCCGCTGACCGCCAAGGGCGAGCGGGAGGCCCGCGCGGTGGCGCCGGAGATCGCGCGCCTGCTCGACGGCGCGCGGCCCGCGGTGTACGTCAGCCCGTACCTGCGCACCCGGGAGACGTTGCGGCTGCTGGACATCCGGGCGTCGTGCGAGCGGCTGGTGCAGGAGCCGCGGCTGCGCGAGCAGGACTGGGGCAACCTGCAGGACCCGGCCGACCAGGAGGTCCAGAAGGCGCGGCGGCACGAGTTCGGGCACTTCTTCTACCGGCTGCCGTTCGGCGAGTCGGGCGCGGACGTCGACGACCGCGTCGCGGCGTTCCTCTCGGACCTGCGCCTGCGCGAGGAAAGCCACCCGGAGACGGTGCTGATCGTCTCCCACGGGCTCACGCTGCGGCTGCTGTGCCGGCGGCTCTTCGGCTGGAGCATCGAATTGTTCGAATCCCTCTCCAACCCGGCGACCTGCGAATACCGCGTCCTCACCGAGTCCGATGGCAAGTGGGTGCTGGACCGGCCGTTCGCCCAGTGGCGGGACTCACCCGACGGGGAAACCCAGCTTTAGCGGCGCGGTCAGCACGACGCGGGTGCCGTGGCCGGGCGCCGAGTCGATGCGCGCGTCGCCGTCTATTTCGGCCATCCGCGCGTGGATCGAGTTCTCGATGCCGAACCCGGCGCGGCGCGCGCCGAGGTCGAAGCCGGTGCCGTGGTCGCGGACGGACACCGTGACGACGCCTTTGCGCTCTTCGAGGCACACCACGGCCTTCGCCGTCCTCGCGTGCTTCAACGTGTTTCGCAGCGCTTCGCGGGTTGCGTCGTGAAGGGCGTTGACGACGGCTTCGGGGACGTCGGTGGGCTTCGCGAGCACGACGAGGTCGACGCGGAGGCCGTCGGCCGTCATCTCGACCGCCAGCGCGCCGAGGCGGTGTTCGAGCCCGCCCGGCTCGGCCGGCGCGTCACCGTCGAGGCTCAGCCGCAGGCGCAGGGCGTGCGCGCGGGCGGTGCGGCGGACCTGGTCGAGGCTGCCGCGCGGGTCGAGCGCGTCACCGGGCGCGGGCAGTGCGAGGGACTCCATCACCTGGAGGACGGTGTCGTGGACGTCGCGGCGGTGCCGTTCCCGCTCGGCGGCCCGGCCACGCTGTTCGCCCAGCCCGAGCGCGAACCGCATGGACCCGGCGACGAGCAGGACGATGGCCAGCGCCGTCACCGCGGCCGCGACCAGGGCGAGCAGGATCCACGTCGCGGGCGCCGACGTCCCCGACACCGCGGCCATGCCGTAGCGCAGGAGCAGCGCGCCGACGATGGCGACGGCCCCGGCGGGCGCGCCGCGCAGCAGGGTCCAGACCATGACCGTGCCCATGATGTTCGGCCAGGCCAGGGTCAGCAGCTCGGGCGAATGCGCCGCGAACATCGCGGCGGCGAAGCTCGTCACGAGCGTGTACGCGGTATCGGCGGCCAGCACCGGCCGGATCCCGGTGGCGCGGCGGAAGACCCAGCCCACCTCCAGGAGGTTCGGCACCAGGTAGAGGACGACGGCGACCCAGAGCACCGGCGCGCTCAGCGGACCGCCGGACCAGACGGCCTGCAGGAACAGCGCCAGCCGGAACGCGACCGGCACCAGCACGAGCCGCGGCACGGCGTCCCGCACGAGCGTCAGGCCGGTCCCGCCGAACCGCCCGCTTCCGCCGGCGAGCGCCCCCGCTCCGCCGAGCAGCACAACCCTCACGACGTCCTCCCCGGACCAAGGCCCCTACCTTGATCAGCCGACCTGAAATTGAAACGTCGCCGTATTCATTTCAGTTTACCGACGGGGTTCAGCTTGCCTCGCGCACCAGCGGACTGTCAACGCCCGGGGCGTGGCGAAAACGCCGGTTCCGGCACGGATTTCGTGCCCGGAACGGCTACCGGCCGATCATCGCCTCCGCCTCTTCCCGCCGTCGCGACCGGCGGGCGAAGAGCGCGGCGGGCAGGATCAGGGCCGCCACGAGCGCGACGAAGACGAACGCCACGTCGTAGTCCGTCGCCTGCGCGATCCCGCCGACGATCGGCGGGCCGCCCAGGAAGCCGGTGTACGCGACGGCGGTGACGAAGCCGATCTCGCGCTCACCGCCGGTGCCGTCGCCGCGCTTCCCGGCGTCCCCCGCGAGGCTGAGGGCCATCGGGAAGGACGCGGCGAGACCCGCGCCGGCCAGCGCGAACCCGGCGTACCCGACGGCGGCGACCGGGATCAGGGCCGCGGCGAGCAGCCCGGCTGCGGCGAGGGTGGCGCCCGCGGCAAGGCAGCGCGTCGGACCGAACCGGCGTTGCGCCCACGGGCCCGCCAGCCGGGTCAGCGCCATGACCAGCTGGAACCCGGCGAACGCGAGGGCGGCGGCGCCCTGGCCGACGCCGCGCTCGACCGTCATCAGCAGCGCCGACCAGTCCGACGACGCCCCTTCGGCGATGGCCGAGCACAGGGCGACCGCGGCGAGCAGCCACAGCACCGGCCGCCGGATCGGCGCGCGGGCGGGCGTGACCACGGGTTCTTCGGTGTGCCGGGGGCGGATGCCCGGGACGTCGCGGATCACCACGGCCAGCACGAGGACCGCGACGACGGCGGCCACGCTGAGGTGGCGCGCCGGGGACCAGCCGTGGCCGGCGGCGAGGCCCGCGGCCAGCGAACCGGCGAGCGCGCCGAAGCTGAACCCGGCGTGGAAGACGGACATCACCGGCTTGCCCAGGCGACGTTCGACCGCGACGCCGGCGACGTTCATCGCGACGTCGAGCATCCCGACGCTCACGCCGATCACCAGCAGCGCCCCGGCCAGCAGCGGGACGGTGGGCGCGAGTCCGATCAGCACCAGCGAACCGGCGGCCATCGCGGTGCTCCCGGCGACGACCGCCCTGGCACCGGCCCGTTCGATCAGCCGTCCGGACACCGAGGCGGCGGCGAGCATGCCGACGCTGGCCCCGAGCAGGGCCAGGCCGAAGACGCCGGGTGAGGCGTGCACCTGCGCGGTCAGGGCGGGTGTGCGTGACGCCCACGACCCCAGCGCGAGCCCGTTGAGGGCGAAGACGGTGAACACCGCGATCCGGTCCCGCATGCCTCCAGCGTGACTTAAGCGCTTCAGAAAGTCCACCGCCCCTGGTTAGACTGCGCGGATGACCCGGCGGCGCCGTCCCACGCTCGACGACGTCGCCGGCGCCGTCGGCGTCTCGCGCGCGACGGTCTCGAACGCCTACAACCGGCCCGACCAGCTGTCCGCCCGGCTGCGGGACGAGGTCCTGCGGGTGGCGGCCGAGCTGGGCTACCCCGGTCCGGACCCGACCGCGCGTAGCCTCGCGACCAGCCGCACGGGCGCGATCGCGGTCCTGCTGGACACGTCGCTGTCGATGGCGTTTTCGGACCCGGCGCTATACCTGACGCTGGACGCGCTGGCGCGGGTGATCGATCCGCGCGGCCACGCGTTGCTGCTCCTGCCCGGCGGCGTTTTCGGCGGGCCGGCCGCCGACCGCGTGCTCGCCGCGCAGGCCGACATCGCGATCGTCTATTCGCTGCCCGACGGCGCTCCTTCGCTGGAGGCGGTGCGCACGCGGGGGTTGCCGCTCGTGGTGATCGACCAGCCACTGTTGCCCGGCACGGCGCGGGTCGGCTGCGCGGACCGGGCCGGAGCGGCGGCGGCCGCGCGGCACCTGCTGGACCTGGGGCACCGACGGTTCGGGATCTTCGCCGCGTGCAGCCACCTCCGGCCCGGCGGGGGTGCGCTGACCGTGGCGGAGGCCTCGGCGGCGCCGTTCCACGACGTCCGCGAACGGCTGGGCGGCTACCTGGACGAGCTGGGGTCGTGCCCGGTCGTCGTCGAGGAGGCGGCCGGGCTCAGCGCGGAGAGTGCGATGGCGGGGGCGTTCGCGCTGCTGGGGGCGTCGCCGCGGCCGACGGCGGTGCTGTGCATGTCCGACCAGCTGGCGCTGGCGGTGCTCGCCGCGGCCCGTGAGCTGGGGATCAGCGTGCCGGGTGAGCTGTCGGTGGCCGGGTTCGACGACAGCCCGCCGGCGTCGTGGTCGTCGCCGCCGCTGACGACGGTCCGGCAGGACCTCGCGGCCAAGGGGCGGATCGCCGGGGAACTGGCGCTGGGGCTGCTGGACGACGGGTCGGTGCCGGCGCCGGTCGAGGTGCCGGTTTCGCTGGTGGTGCGCGGGAGCACGGGCCCCGCGTAGCACCGCCGCTGTTTTTCCGCAAGACCTTCCTCGGCGGCTGTGGACAACCTTTCCATTGCCGGACACTTGTCCACAGATTCGAAATCGCGGGCTGACAAATCCCCCACCGCCCGCCAATCTGGAATCACACGTTCACCGCGGCCCCGCAAGAGCCGCGATTCCGGAGGGGAAATCCACCATGTCTTCACGTCGTCTTCGTTCCCGCCTGCCGCACATCGTGGTCCTGGCCATGGTCGGCCTGCTGACCAGCGTCGGAGCCGCACACGCGGGCGCGGATCCGGGCTGCCGCAAGGGCGAGTTCTGCCTGTGGCCGTCCGACGGTTACGCCGGCGAAATCCAGCGGTTCGACCTGCGCTCGGCCAATACCGAGGAATGTCTGCCACTGCCGGAAGGGTTCGACGGGTCGTCGTTCGCGAATTTGATGACCCGCGACGTCACGGTGTACCAGGACGCGGAATGCTCGACGGAAGGAGATTTCGTCACCTATCCGGGTGGCGGCACGTACGTCCCGAACGCGCCATTCCTGGTCCGGGGCATCCAGATCTGGGAGTGACACCGACCCGGGCCCCGCCAAGCCGCCCGCTCCATGGCAGGAGCCGGCTCGCGGCGGCGGCCGGGCCCGACCGGGGCCGCTCCCCCGAAGCGGCCCCACCCGTGGGCGCGCCCCCTGCGGCAGGGCGCGCCCACGGGCTCCCCGCAACCTGTCCCGGGGCCCCTGGGCCCTCAGGAGCCCCTCCGGGGCTTACGGGAGCACTTCCCGGGGCCTCACGCAGCGATCTGGGGCGCACCGAGCCCCATCCGGGCTTCACGCGGCCTGATCCGAAACCTCACGCTCCCGATCCGAGGCTCCAAGCAGCCCTTCCAGGGGGCTCACGCACCCCATCCGGGCCTCACGCGGCCCGTCCGGGGCTCACACGGGGCCCATCCGGGCTCATACGGCCCGTCCGGGGCTCACACGGGCCCGTCCGGGGCGCACGGGGAGCCTGTTCCGGGCGGGCGGGAGGTCTGCTGGAGTTCTCGGGTGGCGCTTTCAGCCGACCGGGGGGCGAACTCCAGCAGGCCGCCCGCCGGGGACGGGCAGCCGCCCGGCGCCCGCACCGTGGCACCACTCACCGTCCGCACCCAGCGACCCGACGAGCCACCGCTCACCACAGCCCCGACAGCCGGACCCGCGGCAGCCACAAAACCGACCACCCCAGCGGCCGGGCACCCGTCTGGCACGCACCCGCCAACGACGCCGGAGACCGAACCACCATTCGCCAAGACCCCGACGGCCCCCAACCGCTCGGCAACCCCCAGGTCGACCGCACCCAGCGGCCGAACGCCAGGCGGCCGAGGTGGTCGCCCCCGACGTTCCTGCAGGCAGGAGCCTCCTGCACACGATTTCCCAGCAGAAAGGGGGCCGGCAACCGGGCTCGCCGCCCGCTGCGCCGGGCAAGCAGCGGTGCGCAAAAGCCCACGGCGCTGCCTGCCCGGCCGCGGGTCGAGCGGGCGAGCAGGGTTCTGGCTGGACACAGCAAGAGCCTTCTGATGGCCAGATTACAGGTTCCGGCCGCGCGGAAAAGCCCGCTCGGTCACGCTCAGCACTTCCCCGGACACAGGAGGAGGGGTCACATCGCTTCAAGCAGGGGTCCGATCATCACTGCGTGCGCGAAACTCCCGAATTACGTCGAACGAGACCTGAAACGATTCGCCGGTGTCGAACGATCGACTGGGTGGCGACGACTAAGCTGCCAGTGCCGGGTCACCGGTAGCGGCCGTCGGCGCGGGCCCTCGTAGCTCAGCTGGATAGAGCAAGAGCCTTCTAATCTCTAGGTCGCAGGTTCGAGTCCTGCCGGGGGCGCCACCAGGGAAGACGCCGTGCGCAGCAGCGCACGGCGTGCCCCGGGCCAGTGATCGGGCCCACACTCGTCGCCTCGGCCGTACTCCCACTGTGGACTGTCCCGCGTCTCGTCCCCTCTCGCGTGCAGGACTCCGGAAGGCGCACCGCGTAAGCGCCCAGGTGGACCAGCGGGTCCCGAACGAGTTCTTCCCGAAACAACCTTGTTACCTGACCGATCGACCGCGGCTTCGGTGCGCGCACGCACCCCACGATCGAGTGAAGCACCGAACGGAAAGGAGACCCACAGTGCACCAGGAAGCACCCGGCGGTCGTCACCGCCGACGACGGCAGAACACCATCACCCGGACAGCGCTCGACGAAGCCCGCCGCGCCGGGCTGGTCCAACGCCACTTGACCAAGCTCAGCCACCTCGCCGACCGTGCCCGCCCCACTCCGGGACCACCGCCCCGAACGCCCGAAGAGCCAACGGAACACCCGGCCTCCACATCGGACGCGGCTTGACGCCGGCGAGCGGGCAGGGCGGGCAACCGGACCGGACCTCCGGAGCCCGGCGGTCTTGTCTCCACAAGGACAGCGGTCCGGTGACACCGCGCGCGAAGCGCCACCCGCCATCGCCCAGCGGCGAACAGCAGGGCTGAAGACGCCGGCCCGGTTGTGCCGGTGCCACGCTTGCTGCGGTGAATCCAGGCGCAGTCCGAACATCGTGGGAGTCACTCTTGAGCGGGGACAGCGATGCAGATACGTGAGCTTTCCGTCGAAGGTGCCCTGGAAATCACGCCGAACCCGATTTCAGACGATCGCGGCCTCTTCGTCTCGCCGTTCCAGGAGACGCCGTTCCGGCCGGCCACCGGTCGGCGGCTCTTCAGCGTGGCCCAGACCAGTCACAGCCGGTCGCGCCGGGGCGTGGTCCGGGGTGTGCACTTCACGGCGACGCCGCCCGGCTGTGCCAAATCGGCGTCGGCCACGCGTTCATCGCGTTGCAGGACGACACCGTGATGTCCGGGGAGTACGTGCCGGTGAACGAGCTCGCGCTCTCGGTGACGGACCCCGAGTTCGGACTTCCGCTGCCGCAGGACCTCACCCCGATCCTGTCCGCGCGCGACCGAGTCGCGCCGACGCTCGCCGAAGCCCGGGAACGCGGATTGCTTCCGCACTACGACAAGCGCAAAGCCGCCGAAGTGGCCTTGGGGCACTGACCGGGCCTGCCGGTTACCGAGATCGGAGCCAATCATTCGGATCCTGTTCACCACCGAGCCGCTGCTCGGGCACTTCTTCCCGCTGGTGCCACTCGCCTGGGCCTGCCGGGCGGCGGGGCACGAGGTGCTGGTCGCCGTCCCGGAAAACTTCGTCGACACGGTTCTGCGGTCCGGGCTGCCCGCGGTGTCGAGCGGGCCGCCGATGGACTTCGTCGAGCTGGGCCCGGACCTGTCCACGCACCCGATCGAACAGCGGCGGCACGTGCACGGCCGGGTGTTCGGGCGGATCGCTGCCGCCACGCTGCCGCGGATGATGTCCATTGTGGACGCTTGGCGGCCCGATGTCGTGCTGAGCGAGCGCGCCGAGTTCGCCGGCCCGCTCGCCGCGGCCGCGCACGGAACACCGCTGGCCGACGTGCGGTGGGGCGTGGCCGAACTGCCGGAGTACCGTGCGGGCGCGGTCGAGGTGCTCGCCGGCTCGCCGGTCGCGGCGGGACTCACCCTTCCGGAGCCCGCTCTGTCGCTGAGCCCGTGGCCCCCCAGCCTGCGCCTGCCGCACACGACGGGCCAGCTGAGCTTCCGGCACGTGTCCTACAACGGCACCGCGGACGTTCCCGACTGGGTGCTGGCGCCGCGCACGAAACCCAGGATCTGCCTGACGCTCGGCACCCTGGTTCCGCTTTTCGGAATTCCCGATCTGCACGGGAAAATGCTGGCCGTCGTGCGAGAGCTCGGGCGGCTGGACGTCGACGTGGTGATCGCGGTCGACGAGCGGGCCATCGCCTCCTGGGGTCCCTTGCCGGAGAACGTCAGCCAGGCCGGCCGGATGCCGCTGCACCAGGTGCTCGGCGCCTGCGATGTGCTGATCCAGCACGGCGGCCAGGGCACCACGCTGACCGCCTTCTCCGCCGGTGTGCCACAACTGGCCCTGCCGCAGTTCGACGACCAGTTCGAGAACGCGGACGCGGTCGCCAAGGCCGGGGCGGGGATCAGGATGCTGCCCGACGAAGTCACCCCGAGAGCCGTGGCCGCGCATTGCGAAGACCTGCTCGGCACGCCCGCGTTCGCCACGGCTGCAGCGGCCGTCGCCCGCGAGATGGCGGCGCAGCTCTCACCTCTCGATGTCGTCGCCAATCTGGAGGCGCTGGGCCGATGAATACCCGCCGGAACAGAGCGCCGGCGAAGGTGCCCTCCGGTGGATGACGGTGTCAAGGACGGCTGAGAGGCACCGCAGATCGTGACCGCCGACGACCCGGCCCGGTCGACCGTCACCGCCGACATCGACGTGGCTTCGGCTGACGGCCAAGGTCGTCGGCGCGGAGAACATCCCCGAGACGGGCGGCGCGATCCTGGCCGG
>NZ_JBSGJD010000116.1:0-28317 GCF_053605405.1 Amycolatopsis sp. NPDC003861 | reverse complement strand
CGCGCGACCGGCATCGAGTGCCTGGTCGCGCGTGGCCTTGTGGGTCCGGCCCCGGATACGGGGGTCGAGCCGAAGTTGGTCTCGGCCGCGCCAGGGCGGCCGAGCGTCTGGATCAGCGATCAGTTGGGCTGGACGGGCTGGCCGCCGAAGGTCACCTCGACCGTGCGGCCGTCGGCGAGGGTGAACGTCGCCTTCTCGTCCGGGGCCCGGGTGCGGACCGCCGCGACCAGCGTGTCGGCCGAGTCGATCGGGCGGTCGTCGATCTTGGTGACGACGTCGCCCGCCTTCAGGCCGGCCTTCTCCGCCGGGCTGCCGGCCTTGATCGCGCCGAGCTCGGCGCCGCCCTGCGGGGCGTCCTTGACCTCCGCACCGATGTAGGTCTGCACCGCCTGGCCGGTCTTGATGATCGTGTCCGCCGTGCGGCGGGCCTGGTCGATCGGGATGGCGAAGCCGATGCCGACGTTGCCACCCTCGGACGCGCCCTGGCCCTGGCCACCCGACTGCGGGCTGTAGATCGCCGAGTTGATGCCGATGACCTGGCCGGACATGTTCGCCAGCGGACCACCCGAGTTACCCGGGTTGATCGCCGCGTCGGTCTGGACCGCGTCCATCACCGTGGTCTGGTCGCCGCTGCTGCCGCCCGCCCGCACCGGCCGGTGCAGCGAACTGACGATGCCCGACGTCACCGTGCCGGCCAGCTCGAACGGAGAGCCGATGGCCACCACCGACTGGCCGACGCGCAGGTCGTCGGACCGGCCGAGCTCCACCGGGGTCAGGTTGCCGACGCCGTTGACCTTGACGACCGCGATGTCGGTCGTCGGGTCCCGGCCGACGATCTTGGCGGCGGCCTTCTTGCCGTCCTGGAATACCGCCTGGATCTGGCCGCCGTTCGCGCCGACCTCGACGACGTGGTTGTTCGTCAAGATGTAGCCGTCGGTGCTGATCACGAAGCCGGAGCCTTCGCCGGCCGCCTGCTGGCCGCTGACCTGCAGCTCGACCACGCTGGGCGACAGCTTCTGCGCGACGGACTCGACCGAGCCGGCGGGCGCGTTGCCCGTCTGCTGGGCCGGCTTCGGCGCGTCGAGAGCGTTGCTGGACGCGCCGGACGACCCGCCGGTCAGATACCCGACCGCCCCGCCCGCGACGCCGCCGACCAGCAGCGCGACCAGCGCGACGCCCGCGAGCAGCTTCCCGCCGGAGCGCTTGGGCTCGGGCGGCGCGGCCACCGGGTAACCGCCGGTGGCGGGCTGCCCGTACGGGTTCGGCGGCGGGTAGACGCTCTGCTGGGTTTGGCCGGACGGCATCTGCGCGCCCTGGGCCGACCACGGGTTCGCATTCTGCCCGCCGTACGCCGGATCGGCCCCGGTCACCGCGTGGTAGGACGGCTCCGAGTACTGCGGCGCACCGCCGGACTCGGGCTGGGCCTGCTCACCGTACGGGTTCCCCGCCCAACCGCCCTGCGCCGGCTGCTGGCCGGTCTCGGGGTGCCTCGGCGCCGCGGGGTCGTGTGCGCTGGGGTCGTTCTCGGTCATGTCCTCACCTTGCGCGATGGTCCTGAGAGGTTCCTGAGCCGAACCTGTGCATCGCAGATGAGTATGGCCGCTCAGCCCGCCGCGCGGAGCCGTTCCGCGATCTGCTCCGGCGTCGCGTCGTTGATCCACACCGCCATGCCCGATTCGGACCCCGCCAGGTACTTCAGCTTGTCCTTCGCGCGCAGCACGGAGAACAGCTCCAGGTGGAGCCAGCCGAGCTCGCGGTCGCGGCGCACCGGCGCCTGGTGCCACGCGGCGATGTAGGGCAGCGGCCGGTCGTACAGCGCGTCGCAGCGGCGCAGCACGTCGAGGTAGACGTCGGCGAAGTCGTCACGCTCGGCGTCGGTCAGCGCCGGGATGTCCGGGACCTGCCGGTGCGGCACGATCTGGACCTGGACCGGCCAGCGCGCCGCCGGCGGCACGTACGCCGTCCAGTGCTCGCCGGAGGTCACCACGCGCGCGCCGGACTTGCGTTCGGCCGCGAGCACGTCGCCGAGCACCGGGCGGCCGTGTTCGGCCTGGTAGGCGCGGGCGACGTCGAGCATCCGCTCGGTCTTCGGCGTGACGAACGGGTAGCCGTAGATCTGCCCGTGCGGGTGCGACAGCGTGACGCCGATTTCCTCGCCGCGGTTCTCGAACGGGAAGACCTGCTCGACGCCGGGCACCGCGGAAAGCCCGGTCGTGCGGTCCGCCCACGCGTCCACCACGGCCCGCACCTGCTTCGCGCTCAGCTGCGCGAAAGAACCGTCGTGGTTGCTGGTGAAGCAAACCACCTCGCAGCGGCCGCGCCCGGGCCGCACCGGCACCAGCCCGAAACCATCCACAGTGGACGGCTCGCCGACGACGTCCTCGGCGAAGGACGGGAACCGGTTCTCGAAGACGACGACGTCGTAATCGCTTTCCGGGATTTCGCTCGGTTTGCCGGGCTTGCTCGGGCACAGCGGGCACAGGTCGGCCGGCGGCTTGTAGGTCCGCGTCTGGCGGTGCGCGGCCATCGCGACCCACTCACCGGTCAGCGGGTCCCGCCGGATCTCCGACGCGGCCGAAACCGGCGGCAGGTCGCGGGTGTCCTCGGCGACGCGGTCGGGCGCGCCGGGCTGGTCGAAGTAGATGATCTCCCGGCCGTCGGCCAGGTGTCGTACGGTGCGCTTCACGCTTCTTGGGCCTCGTCCGTCTCCGCCGTCTCGGCGATCATGAGTTCTCCCGCCCGTTCGGCGAGAATTTCCTTGGCCTCGTCGGGGATCCCGTCATCGGTGACGACGACGTCGGCCTCGTCCAGGTCGGCGATCGTCGAGATCCCGACGGTGCCCCACTTGGTGTGGTCGGCGAGCACGACCAGCTTGCGCCCGGCCTCGACCAGCGCGCGGTCGGTCTCGCTCTCGGTGAGGTTCGGGGTCGTGAAGCCCGGCCCGTCGGCCATCCCGTGCACGCCGAGGAAGACGGCGTCCAGGTGCAGCGACCGCAGGCTGTGCACGGCGACCGGCCCGACCAGCGCGTCCGAAGGCGTCCGCACCCCGCCGGTGAGCACGACGGTGCGGTCCGGCTGCGTCGACCCGCGGAGCACGTCGGCGACCTGGATCGAGTTGGTCACGATGGTGAGCCCGGGGATGGCGTCGAGCGCCCGCGCCAGGGTCCACGTCGTGGTGCCGGCGGAGAGGCCGATCGCGGTGCCGGGCCGGACCAGCGTCGCGGCGAGCTCGGCGATGGCTTCCTTCTGCGCCCGCTGGCGCACGGACTTGGCCTCGAAGCCGGGTTCGTCGGTGCTCTTGCCGACGACTGAAGTGGCGCCCCCGTAGACCTTCTCCACGAGCCCACGCCCGGCGAGGACGTCGAGGTCGCGGCGCACCGTCATGTCGGACACGCCCAGCCTGGTCACGAGGTCGCTCACGCGGACCGCACCGGTCCGGCGTGCCTCTTCCAGGATCACCGCCTGTCGCTGACGCGCCAGCACCGTTTACTCCGTCCGTCGAGCCTCAACCACACAAAATCCTACACGATTCAACACGACATCCGCAGGAGCAGCGTGGGTGAACTTCGAAACAACAGGTCAGGGCAGGCGCGCGTCGACCAGGGTGCACAACACCACCAGAGGGAGCGCGAACAAGCATCAGCCGACCGCCGCGGGCGGGTCTCAGCCGGGCGCCCCCGGCAGCCGGATCGTCATCAACGCGCCGCCTTCGGGCGCCCGCGAGGCGTACACCGCGCCGCCGTGCCGCTCGGCCGCGTGCTTCACGATCGCCAGGCCGAGGCCCGAGCCCGGCAGCGTCCGCGCCTCCGACGAGCGGTAGAAGCGGTCGAACACCTTGGGCAGGTCCTCTTCGGCGATGCCCGGCCCGGCGTCGGCGACCTCGACCACGGCGGTGCCGTCGCCGAGCGGGTACAGCCGCACCCACACCGTCGCGTCGGGCGGCGAGAACTTCACCGCGTTGTCCAGCAGGTTCAGCACCGCGCGCTCAAGCGAGCTGTTGTCGCCGGTGAGCACCCACGGCTGCAGCGAGACGTCGAAGTTGATCTCGCCCGCGCGCCGCCGGGCCCGGTCGAGCGCCCGCTCGACGACCTCCAGCAGCTCGACGCGCTCGAAGCGCTCGCGCGGCTCGTCCTGGCGCGCGAGCTCGACCAGGTCACCGATGAGCTGCGTCAGCTCGTCGAGCTGCCCGCTGATGTCCGCGACGATGTCGACGCGGTCTTCGTCCCGCAACGGCGGCGCGCCCGGCTTGCTGGCGGCGAGCAGCAGTTCGAGGTTGGTACGCAGCGACGTCAACGGCGTCCGCAGCTCGTGGCCGGCGTCGGCGACCAGCTGGCGCTGGCGTTCCTGCGAGTCCGCGACCGTGCCGAGCATGGTGTTGAAGGACTGGGTGAGGCGTGCGAGCTCGTCGTCACCGCTGACCGGGATGGGCCGCAGGTCGCCGGTCTTGGCGACGCGCTCGGCGGCCGACGTCAGCCGGTCGACCGGGCGCAGGCCGGCGCGCGCCACCGCCGTCCCCGCCGCGGCGGCGACCAGGATGCCGGCGCCGCCGATCAGGAAGAGCACCAGCGCGAGCTCGTTCAGCGTGCGCTTGGTCGGGCCCATCGACTGGGCCAGCACGATGGCCTCGCCGTGCCCGGTCGGCAACGCGACCACGCGGCTGTCGGAGCGAAAGTCCGTCCGCAGCGACTCTGCGGAATCGCCGTTCGCGACCGCCAGCTCGTCCTGCCCGAACGGCGGCGGCGAGCTCGACAGCGGGTACGTCATCACCGCGTGCTGGACGTCGGGCGCCGCGTTGAGCTGCCCGATCTGCAGGTCGGCACTGGCGAGGAAGGCGCCGGGGACCTGCCGCAGCTCGGTCTGCACCTGCGGCGAGTCGGCCGCCGCCTGCGCGCGGGCCAGCAGGCTGTCGTCGAGCTGCTGGTACAGGTTGCTGCGCACGACCATGTACGCGCCGATCGACACCAGCGCGACGGCGCCGGCGACACAGGCGGCGGCGAGCAGCGTCACCCGGCCGCGCAGCGAGAACCGGCGGGCTCCCCAGCGCGTGCCGCGGGGATCGCCGGGTTCGGTCACGGCGGGGTTTCCCTCAGGACGTACCCCACTCCCCGCACCGTGTGGATCAGCCTCGGCTCCCCCTCGGCCTCCGTCTTGCGGCGCAAATAACCGACGTAGACCTCCAGCGCGTTGCCCGACGTCGGGAAGTCGTAACCCCATACTTCCTCCAGGATCCGGCCACGCGTGAGGACGTGCTTCGGGTAGGAAAGGAACAGTTCCAGCAGGGCGAATTCGGTCCGGGTCAGGCTGATCTCGCGGCCGCCGCGGCGGACCTCCCGCGTGCCGGGGTCGAGGGTCAGGTCCGCGAAGGACAGGACCTCCGACGCCTGGCCGTTCTGCCCCTCCGGCATGGCGCGGCGCAGCAGCGCCCGCAACCGGGCGAGCAGCTCCTCGAGCGCAAAGGGCTTCGGCAGGTAGTCGTCGGCGCCGGCGTCCAGCCCGGACACCCGGTCGGAGACGGTGTCGCGCGCGGTCAGCACCAGGATCGGCAGGTCGTCACCGGTGCTGCGCAGGCGGCGAGCGACCTCCAGGCCGTCGAGCCGGGGCATCATGACGTCGAGCACCATCGCGTCCGGCCGGTCGGCGATGATCGCCTCCAGGGCCTGCGCACCGTCACTGGCCAGCTGGACCTGGTAGCCGTTGAACTCCAGGGACCGCCGGAGCGACTCACGGACGGCGCGGTCGTCGTCCACCACAAGGATGCGCATGGCGCTAGTTTTACGCAGCGTGCTGAGACCCGCCTAAGAACACACGCAGAACTCACAAAGGATTTCTCACTCGGGACCCCGCGCGACCGGCGCGTTCCAGCGCCGCCAGAGCGCGACCATCCTGACGGAAACCACGACGGCGGCCGCGACGACGGTCACCGGGCCGCCGGGCAGTCGCACAGCGTGACCGACGGCGACGAGCGCCGAGCCGGCCAGCGCGGCCACGGCGTAGATCTCCTTCCGCAGGACGAGCGGGATTTCGCGGAGCAGCAGATCCCGCACGGCCCCGCCGCCGATGCCGGTCGTCATCCCGATCAGACACGCGGCGTAGACGGTGGCGCCGGCGTTGAGCGCGATGGTCGTCCCGGCGGTGGCGAAGACGCCGAGACCGAGCGCGTCGGCCAGGAGAACGCCCCGCCGCAGCCGCGCGACCTGCGGGTGGAACACGAAGACGGCCAGCGCGGTCCCGGCGCAGACGGCGAGGTAGGGCCAGTTCCGCAGCGTCGTGGGCGGGTGGATGCCGAGCAGGACGTCCCGGATGACCCCGCCGCCGAGAGCGGTGGTGAGCCCGACCACGACGACGCCGAAGACATCGAGCCGCGCCCGCACCGCGGCGAGCGCCCCGGACGCGGCGAAGGCGACTAGCCCGACGAACTCCAGCGCCGTGAGCAGCATTTATTGGTCGAGCAGCCCACCGCGGTAGGCCAGTAGAGCGGCCTGCACCCGGTTGGCGGCCCCGATCTTGGAGAGCACGGCGGAGACGTACCCCTTGACGGTGGCCTCCGAGAGGTGCAGCCGCCCCCCGATCTCGGCGTTGGAAAGGCCCTGCCCGATGAGCGCGACGACCTCGCGTTCCCGTTCCGACAGCGACGCGAGCAGCTTCCGGGCGGGCTGAGCAGCGCGTTGTTCGTCTCGGTGGGACTGAACCATCCGCGCGGCCACCCCCGGATCCAGCACGGCACCCCCGCGCGCAAGGTCCCGGACCGCCCTGAGCAGCGCCGCGGGATCGATGTCCTTGAGGAGGAAGCCGTTGGCTCCGAGCCGCAGAGCGAGACTGACGTACTCGTCGATGTCGAAGGTGGTCAGCATGGCCACGGTGGGCGGATCCGGAAGGGCGAGGATGGCCCGGAGAGCACGAATGCCGTCGTCAGGGGCCCGCATCTTGATGTCGAGCAGGGCAACATCGGGGTGGTACCGCCGGGCGACCTCCACCGCGGATCTGCCATCGCTCGCCTCGCCCACGATCTCGATGTCCTGGGCCCCGGACATCATCGCGCGCAACCCCGAGCGCACCAGTTCCTCGTCGTCGGCGAACATGAGCTTGATCAACGAAGCCCTCCGCAACAGCCGGTGGGAGCGGCTCCCCGCGTCCCGTTAACGAAGGTTACCTACTGTTGTTCAGCAGTTCGAAACCAGACACGACCAGGTGAGGCACTGGTCCGTCCAGGTCAGGTCGGGTCCGCCGTCCGGCTGGGTGTATCCGCGATGTGGGAGACCCGTGAGAACCACTCACCTGGGTGACGACGAGAGTCGGGCGACCTCTTCGAACACTTCGGCCAGTTCGGCGATCCCCACCCGGTCCGGATGACCCGAAGTGGTGATCGCTTCCGCCAAGTGCGCACGTTCGTCGGCGGGCACCTCGGCCAGCGTCGAAGCCTTGGGCCGGGTGATGCCGCCCTTGCCGTCGGACGACACGCCCCAGCCGCCGATCGACGCGTAGATCCGCTTGCCCTGCTCCAGCGCGTCACTCTCGCGCATCAGGACCAGCATGCCCGAGCCGTCGCTTCCGGCCCGGCCGTCTCCAAGAGAACGAAGAACTGTTCGGTGACGCCGAGCAGCCCCTCACGGGCATCGAGGTCTTCGAGAGCCAGTTCTCCGCGCTCGACCAGCCACTGCGTCGCAATCGGACCCAATGCCGGGTCGACGCGTAGACCGTGGAGCACCGCGTCGCCGTCGGACAGGGAATCGACGAGGATCCGGAGCATGACGGACGCCCGCGTGCGGAACGGGCACCTGCGGACGGCGTCCAGCAGCATCGGCAGCCCTGTGTCCCGGCCGCCGTGCGCCGCCAGCCAGCCGTCGATCTCCGCTCCGGCCCAGTCTTCACTGAAGTGCTCCGAGACCCCGCCCAGCATGGCGGCGGGCGAGGCGCCGGCAAGCTCACCCACCAGGGGCGCGAAACGGCCTTCTTGCAGCAGCCGTTCCCGGACCGCCCAGGTCCCCAGCGAAGTGAGGGAGACCAGCTCGAGCGAAGGCGCATCGGGAGCGGCCCGCAAGCGGGGCCCCGTGGTCAGCTCGACCGCTCCGAATTCGGCCAGGACGACGAGCAACCGGCGGAACTCGCCCATGAGCCCGTCTCGCCAGATCGCCTCGATCGACGGTTCGAGATCGACATAGACACTTTCGGCACAGGCCAGCCAGACACTTTCGGCGAGCCGGGCCACGGGCATCGGCTCGGGCAGGCCGTAAACCGCGTTGAGCACGTCCGGCAGCACGAAGTCGAGACAGTCGTCGAGCAACAGGGCGTAGTCGGGGCCCCAGCCGCTGTCCTTGACCAGCAGACCCCGGCCGGGAAGCGCGTCGAACGCCGTCCTCCACAGGGCGGGGGCGTTGTGGAGTAGTGGCGCCGCCTTCGCCACGCGGACCAGCTTGCCCTTGACGACCCGCACGATCCGCGCGCGCTTCGCGAGTTCGAACAGGATGGCGAGGTTGGGCAGATCGGCACTGCTGCGGACCCGCTGAACCTCGCCACCCAGATCCCACTCGAGCCGATCACCGGTGTCCAGCAGCGGCACGAGCTGGCGCGCATCGGCGAGCTTCAGGGCACCGGTGCCGGTCAGCGCCCGGCCGTCACCCACCCACTCGACGAAGTTCCGCAGCTTGACCACGAGCGAAGAGCGCTCGGCGGCAGCGGCGAGTTCCGCCTCCGCGGGCAACGACACCGGCAGCTGCGGAAGCGCCCGTCCGGTCCGCTCACCGAGGTGCTTGCCGGCAAGCCCGGCGACCAGTTCGGCGTCGTACGGGTGCTGTCCCGCCCGCACCTCGGCGAGAAAGGCATTCATGGCCTCGGAGTCCGCGGGGTCGACCCCGTTCCGCATAGCGGTCATCACCCAGTACTTGGCAATGCCGAAGTTGCGTTCATCGGCCATGGCGGCCGGAAACTCGGCCGCTGCCTCCCCGACGGCGTCCTCGAGCTCGGCGAGTGAGTCGCCGGCGGGATCGGCCAGCTCGGTCTCGTGCAGGTACCGGAGGAACAGGCGCAAGGTCTCGGGAAAGAGCACGGCGTCGTCGGCCTCGGCGGACAGAGTGCGCGGGGCGTAGGAGAGGAGGAAGTCCCGAACCAGCGCGGCTGTCCAGTAAGCGAGCCGCCCGTCAACCGAGGTGTGCCGGAACTCCAACGCCGACACGACGGCATACGGATCGACCTCCCACCCCTGCGCGGCCGCCCGGCCGGAGAAGCGCCGGACCAGCAGATCTTGCCCCGCTTCGTAACCCTCGTGGTCGTCCTCGTCGTAGTAGGTCCGCACCCCGGCTCCCGTCTTGTCGACCGCCGAACACGGTAGCGCCGAGAACCACCCCGGCCGTGCCGGGATGACTTCACCCGCCAATCGCCGCGCCTCAGTTCACCACAACGAGTAACGCGTCGTCACCGATCGCAGTATCTGTCCTGGGGGCTCGGCGCTCGTCCGCAGGCCCCACCACCCGGTGTGCCAACTGTCGGGTAACCTGTCCGAGGTAAGCAGGCCCTCGTAGCTCAGGGGATAGAGCACCGCTCTCCTAATGTAAGCGTCGCAGCCTCGAACTCTGGCCGTCGGCGCAGTTCAGCGAGGTACGTCGGAGCTGCCCACCCCGCCATGACCCGAAACGTGACCCGAAATTTCAAATATCATCGGGGCATGAGCACGGCACAGACGACGGCGGTATCGACACGAGGGAAGCGCACTCGCGGTGGTCGGGGCGCCCGACGCAACCGGTCGCGCGGGTCCATCGACCGCCTGTCCAGCGGATCGCTGCGAGTGCGCGTCGACGCCGGAGTGGACCCGATCACCGGCAAGCGACACCGGCCAACCGTCATCGTCCCGCCAGGCCCCGACGACGAGCACCAGGCCGAAGTCGCCCTCACTCGCCTGCTCAACGAAGTCGACGAACAACGGCACCCGAAAACGAAAGTCGACATCGCCCACCTGGTGCTCAAGTATCAGGACGAGCGCGATGCTGCGCGCACTACCGTTGAAAAAGACGGCAGCCTGATCAATCGTCATGTGATTCCCTACATCGGCACCAAAAGCGCCACCAAGGACGCGAGGAAAACGATCCGCGCACTCTACAAGGATTGCCAACGGTGCCGACACCATTGCACCAACACGAATTGGATCGAGCACCGGACGCCTCGCAAACATGAGTGCGATGCCCGGTGCCGGAAACACCAGTGCAAGGGCCTCGCCAACAACACCGTCCGCAAGATCCACGCCATCCTGTCCGGCGCATACACCATGGCGATGGCGGAATGGGAGTGGTGGTCGGTCAACCCGATCGACGGACTTGCGCCGCCGTCGTTCGAGAAAACCGACCCGGTCCCGCCGAGCACCACCGAAGCCGCAGCAATCGTGAACGAAGCGTTCCGCCGGGAACTCGCCTGGGGCGTGCTCATCTTCGTCGGCATGATCTCCGGCGCCCGTCGCGGCGAGGTCGTGGCGCTGCGCCGTCGCCACCACGATCCGATCAAGAAGGTCCTGTACCTGCGGGAGGCCATCGCCCAGCTCGACGAAACCAACGAGCTCCTCGAGAAAGGCATCAAGAACGAGATCGCCCGGCACATCGTCCTGGACGACGCCTCGAACCAGCTGCTTATCGACTACTGGGCCACCCTCGACACCGCGGCGGCCGAGGCCGGACACGACCTGGACGACGACGCCTTCTTCTTCTCGCTGGTGCCGGACCACAGCACGCCGCTGAGGCCGCGTTCGGTCACTCAGCGCTACCGCCGGATGACCCGCGCCATGGGTCTCGACACCCAGCTCAAGTGCCTGCGGCACTTCAACGCCACCGAACTGATTGCTGCCGGCGTCGACATCCGGACCGTGGCCGGTCGTCTCGGCCACGGCGGCGGCGGAAGCACGACTCTGCGCTTCTACGCCGCCTGGGCTTCCGAGGCTCACCAGCGGGCCGCCGGCGACCTAGCAGCCCGATTGCCCGAACTCCCTGCCGTGCTCGACCAGGTCGAGCGCGCCAAGACCGCTCCGGAAGCGCCGTTCGAGCGCGTCGCCTCGCGCGTCCGCAGCCGCATCCTCGTCGGCGACCTACCCGATGGCTCTGTCGCTCCGTCAATCAAGGAAATCGCTGACACTTACGAGGTCAGCATCGGCACTGCACACCGCGCAGCCGGTCTCCTCCGGCAGTGGGGCCTGATGTCAGCAGGCGGCAGAGGCAAACGCCCGCTGATCTTGCGCCCCGACCCGCAGCCGCCCACGGCGGCGCCGATCGAGGAGAGACAGCTCGAAACCACGGCTGCGCTGAATACCCTGCCACGGCCGCTCGACCTTGAACTGCTGCACCTCGGCAAGACGGTCAAGGCCTTCACTGCGGAAGCGGACCCCGCAGATGCTGCACAGCTCGCCCGGCTCTTGCGAAGCGCTGTCAGGCGGCAGACAGCCGGAGCCGACGCCGACATCGGCGACTTCGAGCTGGTCGTCCGAATCTCAGGTCAGCCAACCGTCGTCACGGTGTTCGCAAGTCTCTGACTCACAATCCGCCTCAAGACTGCCGGCCAGCTCCAAAGACCACAGTCCAAGTATAATGCCTGGTCAAGGGTGCCCCCGGCAGGAATCGAACCTGCGACACCGGCTTTAGGAGAGCCGTGCTCTATCCCCTGAGCTACGAGGGCTGACTATCGAACCCTAGCATTCGCGGCCTCTATCAACTCAACCAGATCGATCGCCCTACCGGCGGCGTTGCAGTAGCGTGTCCGCCACCGCGACGCGGCCTAGCTAGCTAGTCATCCGAGCGGCGGCGGATCAGGCGGCTGGTGGTCGTGCGTTGGAGGCGGGAAGCCTTGACCATGTGGAACCGCGTGAGTTCTGGGTGCGGCTGCCGGCGACCTACCGCCGGGATCGGTACGCGGCGATCGTCCACGCGGTCGCTGGGGTTTTCGACGGTTGCACCGCCGCCGCGAGCAACAGGCTGGTCGACCGGCGGTGATCAGGAGACGGCGACACCGGCGTGGCCGAATAGAGTGACACCGCTCTGCTGGCGCGATCACGTCGCGAGTGTCGGCCCCCGAACGGATGGTTGTAGTGACAGCTTCAGAAGGGCCGGGTTCGTCCCAGTTGACGGTAGTCGGCTCTGCCGACACCTCCGGCGGTTCGCAAGGAAGGTGGGCACTCGTCACCGACGGCACGGCGCCACTCACCGTGGGTGGGACGGCTGCGGGCGGGTTCGGAGTTGAGGCCGCGAAGTCGTTCCTGGCAGACGAGCCGGCTGGGCGATGGTGGTTCGTCCTGGCCTTCGTCGCAGGGCTTGCGCTCGTAGCCCTGGGGCTGTGGCTGAGGAGCCGAGCACGCCGTCAGGTGCGGGTCGGCATCGTGGTCACGGCGACGGATGCTCGTCGCGGGCTGGCGCGTGCCCAGCAGCTGGACCAGCAGGCGGAGACGTTCAGCCGGAGCACGTGCACGGTAACCCTGAAGATCAGCATCGAGCTGCCCGGTGACGGCGTCTGGGACCGGCAACTGGTCGACGCCCTGGCCGATGAGACGTTGTCGGCCACGACGTTGGCGGAACGCCTGACACCCGACGCCGTCCGGATCAATCTGATCCCGACTATGCCGCTGCATGTCGCGTTCTGGTTCGGCGCCCGGTTGGGGTACACCCACGCTCGCCAGGTCATGGTGCACGCCATCCGCCAGGCAGACGGGGCACCGGCATACTTTCCGGCGACCTCGCTGCGCGCGATCGACTCCAGCACGGAGCCGCTGACCGTCGACAGGCTGGAGGCCGTCGACGAGGGCGACCCGACCAAGGTCGCCCTCGCGCTGGATCTGCAGGGCCGCGGAGACCAGTTCTTCGACCAGGTGGTGGCGGCGTGCCGCCAGCACGGCATCGGCTACCTGCTCCGGCTCCGGAATGCCTCCTCACGGTTGGCCGAGGACAGCTCGACCTTCACCGGTGTGGTGGAGCAGACCTGTCGGGCCTGGCGCGAGGCGCCGCTGCCAGCTGGCGCTCGAACCGGCCAGCACGCGATCTTCCTCAGCGGACCCGTCGCGATCGCGGTAGCGCTCGGTGCTCGGCTCGCGTCGCCGGAGCACGGCCGGTGGACCGCCTTCACGTTCGACGCAGCCAGCAACACCTACGAGCCCTTCCCGGCCCCGGCTTCCGTCTAAGTCCGAGCCAGGACGGAGGAGGCCACCGGCACGGTGTGGGCACGAGCCCGGCCGGAATTGTCGGTGGGGACGGTTACGCTTCTCACGAAGACGCCGTTGGACGGTTGCGACGCTGGTCATGGCCCATCCATGACCCTGGTTGACCTGGACGAGGCGTTCCACGGGTATCCGCAGAGAAAGGGAATCCCCGATGAGCCTCGGCGCGGCGTTCGACGCCTTCCAGAAGCAGGTGGACGCGGATTCGACGCAGGTCAAGGAGGCCCGCGAGCGGCGCGAGACGTTCAAGAGCGCGTTGGGCGCGGAGTCCGACATCGTCGAGGTCTGGGGCTCGGGCTCCTTGCGGCGCAGCACCCACATCGGCCCGAAGATCCACGACCTGGACCTCGTTGTCGTGTTCGACCTGGACGAACGTCCAGGGTGGGGTGAGCCCGGCGACTCGGCCGCCGACGCCCTCGACGTGTTGGGCGGCAAGGTCAACAAGCTGCTCGGCGCCACCAACGGCACCGTGGAGAAGCTGGTCCGCATCGCCAGCCCCCGCAACCACGCGGTCAAGTGCTTCATCGACCTGCCGGATGACGACGATGGGTTCACCGTGGACGCGATGCCCGCGCTCACGTACAACGGCGCCCTGCTCATCCCGGAGAAGAACTCCTCCAACTGGATTTCGGCTAGCCCGCAGTACCTGGTCGAGGAGGTCAAGAAGCGCAACGCGGACTGGGATTACTTCCTGCGCATGGTCCGGGTGCTCAAGGCGTGGCGGAAGCGCGCCGAGGTGGACGGCAAGGTCAAGTCCTTGGCGATGGAGGTCCTCGCCCTGCACTACCTGCCGGGTGGGTTTTCGCGCCCGGAGGCCCTCAAGCGGTTCTTCACGGCGGCGGCGACCGCGGTCGGGAACGGGCCGGTCATGGATCCCGCCGGATTGTGCGGCGAGATCCAGCCCGATCTGGACCGAATCGGCCTGCGCGACTCGCTGCTGAACGCCGCCGACCTCGCCGACCAGGCGTGCGACGCGGCCGACGAAGGCCACACCGACGACGCCAAGAAGCTGTGGCGGGAGGTGTTCGGCACCGACTTCCCGGCGCCGGAGGGTAAGCCCAAGACCAGTCCCGCCCTGATCGTTCCCGCGGTGGCGCCGCGCCCGATCAAGGACGCCCCGCAGGGCTGACCAGACCATGACCGCGCTGCGCGACATCGCGCCGATCAACTGGTGGGACGCAGAACCGGCCCGATTTACACAAGATCGGGACGAGGTCACCGCTCGGTTCCCGCAACTCACCTGGACGCCGGAGGGCGCGGGCGGCTGGGTAGGGCGGATCCCCATGTGGCCCCTGGAGCGGCCCGAGCCCCCCGGTCTGTCGCGCCTGCTCGGCGGCGCGGGCTTGGAGGTCGTCATCGCCTACCGACAGGCGTACCCGATGGTGCCGCCCCGGATCTATCCCGTCGGCCCCCGGCCGCACCCGGTCGAGTGCACCCAGCACCGGTGGCACGTCAACGGCGACGGCAGCCTCTGCCAGTTCCAGACCGACACCGCCTGGGATCCCCGCGACTCGATCTGCGACCTCATCCTGAAGGCCGCGGCCTGGCGAGTGGAATACGCCCTGATGAAGGCCGGAGCGCTGGAGCAGATGACGTTGCACGGGATCGTCAGCGACCCAGAGCTGGACAACCTCATCACCACCACCAGCGAGAAACCCGAGAACGACGGCATCGGGGCGCCGGAGCCGATCGGAACCGCCGAATGACCAGCACACTGCTCCTGCTACCCCGCGACGGGCTGCGCTACCTCACCTCCACCAACGCCGGCCCGTCCGGGACCATCAAGTTCAAACGCTCCGAGTCTGACGACCTCCTGCTGATCAGCTACATCCACACCGCAACGGTCGGCTACCAGCTGACGCTGGAGCCCAAGACCCACCCCATGAATTCCGGACTCCCCGGCGGGGAGGGATTCTGGTACCGGGTACCGGTGGAGCTGCACGGCTGGTGGTACGAAATCACCCGACGCGGTGACCACGTCGGGGTGCCGTTCGACGAGTTCGCCAAGCGGCTCCCTAAGCGGCCCGCCGACCCTGGTGCCATCGGGTACGTCGTGCTGACCTACGCGCCGGACGCAGACGAGCCCCCCTGGGACGAGACACCTGTCTCCCGGCTCGCGGCGTGGTGGGTGACGCGAACAGGAGTGTTCGGCGCCTCGGTGGCCGTCGAGCCGGAAACCACCGGCATCATGCAGCTACATCCCCACTGGCCGGTGGTCGACCTGTCGGCCGTCACGGTCATGGTGGTCGGCATCGGCAGCATCGGCGGAGCAGCAGCCACCGCACTCGCCGGATACGGCGTCGGACGGCTCCTCCTCGTCGACCCCGACCGGCTGATGTGGCACAACCTGGTCCGCCACGTATTACCCCGCCGCTACGTCGGGCACTACAAAGTCGACGCCCTCCGCGAGCACCTCGCCGACCACCGCGGCGACACCGTGATCAACGCGTTCCGATACGACATCGTCGACGACGCCGACCGCATCCGCGGCCTCCTCGACGAGACCAGCATCATCCTCTGCTGCGCCGACGGCGTAGCACCACGACGCACCACCAGCCACCTCGCCCGCCGCGCCAACAAGCCCGCGATCCTGGCCTGCGTCCTCGCCGACGGAGGGATCGGCGAAGTCATCCGACTACGCCCCTGGCCCGACCACGGCTGCCTCCTGTGCCGACGGCAAGCACTCGCCAACCACGGCATCCTCGACCCTGAACCGGCGCTCGAAGCAGGCTACGGCACCGGAACATTGCACCGACCCATGACCGCCGTCGGCTCCGATCTCTTCCTTGTCGGGGACCTCGCCGCCAAACTCACCGTAGCGACCGCCCTGGAAACCACGGGCAACTTCGCGCACCGCCTCCCCGGCGAACACCTCACGATCGGCCTGCAGGCCCGCCGCGGCTGGACCGGTCCGTTCGACCTCGGCTACACCGGCAACATGCGGTGGTCAGCAGCGGCCCCACCGCGAGCCGACTGCCCTACCTGTGGCCTGCCGTGACGCCGCCCATCCCCAACGAGATCATCCTCACCGCGTCGGCCATGTCCGCCATCGGAGACGAAGCTCGTGCCTCAACCGACGGCCTGGAGACCGGCGGCATCCTACTCGGCACGGCGGAACCTGGCGCGATCGTCGTCCGCCACGCCGGACGTCCCGGCCCGGACGCCATCCGACGGCCTGACTTCTTCCAACGCGACCTTCAACACGCGCAAACCCTCGCCAACCAAGCCTTTGCTCTCGATCGCAGCATCTGGATCGGGGAGTGGCACACTCACCTATACACACCACCGCGACCAAGTGCAAGAGACCTCGCGACCTACCAGACTCTCCTCGGCGACCCCGAACTCGCATTCGACTACATTGTCGCAATCATCCTGGACGACGACACGGGGGACTGGCACACACCTCAGCTCACGGCATGGATCGTCACACCCACTGATGCATTCCCCGTTCTCGCGGACAGCGCGCCGAACAGCGAGGCAAAAGATGGCTGACGACCACTCCATTTCGCGTACAGATATTCGACGCACAGATAAAGCTCGCGCCCCGGGTCAGTGCTAATTCTTCTACCCGTCCGCACGACAAGCGCCGCAACTCTTGGGAGATCAACCCGCGCACCCTTGTATGACTGGGTCGCCTGCAGGCGACCCAGAACAGGCGGACGCGCCACCGATTGTCGGTGTCGACCTGCAGTTCGAGCAGCAGTCGCGCGGCCGGTGAAGAGCCCGCGCCGCGACCCCGGCGTCCCCCGGTTACCGCCCGTACCCGTCGACGCCGTCGGCGCCCGACAACACGGTCAGCGTCGTGCGAAGATCGCGCACCGTGCGCGCCAACGGTCCCGCGTGCAAGTACCGCGCTGGCACCGCCGGCCAGTGTCCAGTCAACGGGAACCGGCCGCGGGTCGCTTTCAGGGCGGCCACCCCGGGGCAGTGGGCGGGAGCGCGCACCGAGAACGCCACGTCACTGCCGAGGGCCAATGGCGACATGCCCGCGGCGACGGCCGCCGCCTCTCCACCGCTTGAGCCGCCGGTCGTGCGCTCAAGGTTCCACGGATTCCGGCTGCGTCCGGTGACCGGATTGTTGCTTTCGGTCCAGAACGAGAATTCCGGCAGGTTCGTTTTGGCCACCGGGATCGCACCGGCGGCGATGAGCCTGACGACAGCGGTCGCATTCGTGGCCGGGACGTGGTCGGCGAAGACGCGAGACCCGCGTTTCGTAGCGACGCCTGCGGTGTCGAACGAGTCCTTGATGGGTGAAGGGCACCCCGTGCAGGGGACCGACGTGCTCGCTCCGCTGCACCTCGCGCTCAGCTCGCCGGGTCCCGTCCAGCGCTTGATCGGCCATCAGCGTGACGACCGCGTTCACCGCGGCATTGACCTGGCTGATCGTCCAGGACTCCGTCGAGGCTCGCTGGGACTTTTCCAGCCAGGGCCTCGTCGTCCGTCAGGAGGCCGCTTGCGGCGGCATTCCGACCTTGAACGCGCTGGGGTTGCGTTCCGCAAGAACGTCGTCCTCCGATCCAGCTCCACGTCGGAACGACGCCGCTGGAAACCCCCCGTCGGGACGGTGTGGATCGACCACTCCACCACCTAGCAAGGAGGGCGTCCGTGTCCATCGACACCGCTACCCAGCGGAACAACCTCGTCTCTGCGTACGCCGCCGCGGCAAGGTTGCGCCTCCGCGACTACCGGGGACCCGGGCACGACCGAAACCGGCGAGGATAGACGCCCTCCAGGGACCACCTTCCTCGCCAACCGCTGGCCTCCATCACCTTCGTCGGATAGCGTGAACGTCGTCCACGGACATCCCAGGCTTACGAGCCTCGCCCCTCACGAGGAGCACATGATGATGAAACTGACTGCCTACGAGCGGCGGATCCGGCAAGCCCTGATCACCGCCGCACGACGAGTCGACCATGGCAACACCGACGCCGCGCTCGTGACCTACGGCGAGTTGGACGAACTCGTCCCTTCCAATCAGACCGGCAACTCGAAACCGGGCGTCGGGCACGGCTGGGTCACCCCCATCCGGATCGCGCTCTACCATGTCTCGGCCTACGAGCACCAGTTCGGACGGCCCCTGATCAGCGCTCTCGTTGTCCGCAAGGACGGCCGCTTCCCCGGCGACGGATTCTCCAAACTCGTCGCCCAGATCTGGCCAGAGCAGACGTCCAACGACCAAGCCTTCTGGGAAGACCACGTACGCGCAGTCGTCGAGTTCTGGACTGACGACGACCCCTACCGCGTGCAGGACGCTGCGTTCGGAACGCTTCTGCACGAGCTGGCCGACGTCAAAGGTCGGCTGCGGGCGCTGGAAAAGAAACCTCGATGACCATCGCGTTCGAGTCGGCGCGGGCGCCACATCGAATCTCCTACACGGACGACGCGCCAGCAAATCTCAGGCGGGCATAATGTCGCGGAGTTCTCCTCCCTGCCGCCGGCGATCACCTGCCGGACCGATGTGTTTCTCGGCTATCTCGGCTCGCTCCACATCCAGAAAAGCATGTCCGCGCCGAACGGCAGCGTCGGATCGCTGCCACCGCAGGTTAAGTGCTCGCTGCGTCCGGCAAACTGCAGACCGCGTTCGAGAGCTACGGGCTCCAGTGAGTCACCTGACGCACCACCTGGCCCACGATCGCGATCGCCGCCGGCCGACCCTACGACGCGGCGATCCCGTTCGTCGGCGGAAGAATGCCCAACAGGCCTGCAGGTTGACTACAAGTGACACGGGATCGCAGACGCTCAAAGCACGTACGCTCAATGCCCATGACCAAGCACGGCGACTTAAGGGGCAACAGCAGACGCGACCCATGACGCCAGCAGGCTCCCCTGTCGGTAGTACACATGCTCATAGGCGATCTCCATCTGAACCGTGTTCAGGTAGTCGACGAATACAGCAGGCGCCTCACCCATCCCCAGGTCCGGGGATATCGAAACAAAACAGTCTCGCGCGATAGGCATCCCCGCACCGTTAGAGTCTCCGATGGCCCCCCTGATCTTCGAAAACTTTTTCCCAGTAGCATCGAAGAGATACGTGAAAGCCGGAGCATCCGAAATCAGAAACTCGCTCCCCGGAGGGGAAAACATAACGTTAATCTGAAGAGGAGCGAACGTTCCCCGAATTCGCTCGAAAGCCTCCTCGATGTCTTGACGCTCTAACAGGCCGTCCGAGTTGGCACTTCTCCAGTCGGCGAAGAGGTCGTCCACAACACTTCCCAGCGCCTCGTCGCCGACCGGATATATGCCGTACTTCTTCAAGAAGAGTCGACTCAAAGGTTCTCTGAATCTTGCGACAACATCGGGCTTTAGCTTGCGCTCGACTTTCTTAATACTGGCGGCATGGACTTCAAGATACCTAGGAGAGCGCGCAAGATGCAGAGCAATACAATCCTTTACAACAGTGATCAAATCAGGCTTGTCAAGAATACTACGATCCCTGATGGCTGCCGATACTCGGTGAAGATGATCCTCGACAGAGGACTTCCAGAGCTCCTCCAAGGACCTAGAGGCGTAACGAATGAAATTTGGTATCTTTCCACATCCACCAATACCAAGCGCACGCAACTCCCGACGGGCTCGAACATTGTAAGGAATGAGCGCATCGCCGCCGTTCGAATCTTTAGAGCTAAAGTTCTTCAACACTGCCCGCGAGACTATGTGCTGGTTCCTCACCAACTGACTTTGCTGAAGGACCAATGCTGCTCGCTGCTGCGCCAAATCCGCAGGGGACCGACGAGGCGGGAAAGTCCAGCCGCTCATGCCTCATTGTCGCACACTGCCTGTCAGCGCCTGTAGCCAAATTGGCTGACTCGGACACATGCCGGACGCCGCCGTGGTCGGTCAACTAGGGTAGGCCGGTTGTTGTAGTGCACTCCGCAACGACTTAAGTTCCGGATGAGCTCGTCGTTCTGCGTTGTACTACCAGCTGCACCTTCTCGACGGCCAGCTCCTTGACCACCGAGGCCACGCACCTCGGGGCCTCGGTCGGGTTCTAACGGTCGGCCAAGGCGTCGGCTAGCTCGCGTTGATCTCGCTTGTCGCGACCTGTCCCTTGGCACGAACGCGGACGTAGAACTCGTCCTTGATATTGATGTACCGGCTGTCAGCACGTGATACTACTCTCCTGCCTCGGAGGCAAGGCCACCACGGTAGGTGCGGCGTCTGTGCCCGATCGGCACCGGTTCGCTCCATGACAAAGCGTCCCCGTTTGAAGTCGGGTCCGAATCGCGGTTGACATCTCGTGCTAGGGTCCGTCCTGCGTCACGAGCGACGCATCGTCGGAACCGTCATCGCCCGGCACATGACGGCGCCCCACGGAACGGCTGGACAGCCGAAGCCGCACACCCCATTCGTCGCGTCGTCGTCGTGGACTGCCGATCGACCTTGTTGCGCCTTGCCGGGCAGGCAGAACGAGGTGACGTTATGTCCTGGACAGACGAGCTCATCCGCCGTCGCCGCATGCTTACCGGCGAGTCCCAGCAGATCGCGACTGAGTCCGTGCGACCAAACCTCGCCGCACTTCCAGCTGCCGAACTCTCGCGCCTGCGCATCCTGACGGAAAGTCCGATCGTGCCGGCACCTTATGGTCCCGAAGCTCCAGTGGTTTGGCGCGCGACCGTGCTGCCTGACGCCACCGACCAGTCGCAAATCGATCTCGAAGCGGCTCTGCTCGACGCGATATCTCGCGCCGTCCACCATCTGCACACCCATCCCGAAGGCAGCCTGAATCGGCCTGCCGTCGTGGTCCAATCCGTCACTCCATTGTCAGACGGTCTGAAGCTGCGGTTGAATCCCGTCGCCGTTGCGCCGCTGCTGTACGAGGCGATGCCGTATGAGGCTGAGGACGCCCTGTGGGGGATCCCCGGTCTGCGGGCCCACACGCATCGGCGATCGACCGAGCTGTACCTCGTCGACGCACCACACACGCGGGTCGAACTTTTGGGAGTCGACAAAACGGCATGGCGCGCAGCGCATGCCTACCGCGCATCGCGCAACCGCGAGCTCGAGCACGGTCTGTGCCTGGCCGACGCCGCACCGGACCGGCTCAGCCCGCAGGAAGAGAAGTCGCTGTCCGCCTACGTGCGTGCATTCGGGCCGGCGGAGATGGCCAGCGGTGTCCTGCGGAGGATCGGCATCCTCAACGGGACGCTCTGGATTCAAACTTGGCCGACCGGCTGCTCCAGCTTCAACATCGAGTGGCCGGGTCACACGCCGCTCCGGCCTAGTGTCAGCCGGGCGCTCGCGGATCCTCTATTCGGGTTATCCGCAGCCGAGATCGCTACAGCACCGGATCTGAAGTTCTCGCACGCGAATCGCCGCTGTGAGCACCACGGAGACCTCTGCAGTACCCACCACCTGCGATTCAGATTCACCGAGCTCCCCTCCGAGTCTGACGACTCGAGCATCTCCATCGGCCTCAAAGCCGGCGCTCGGCCGGAATGGGACGCTTGGAGTCACGCGCTCGGCGCCGCTACTGTCGGCGCATGAGTCTCGGCGGCCAGCGTTTCCTGCCAGCGGGTCGTGCGTGCTAGAGGCCATCTCGCCGGGCGGGAACCGTCGGACGTCCCGACATTCAGCGAGCCGCTGGTAGGTGGTGCTGGCAGCAGCGCATAGCGTTGCCAGAGCCGCGGCCATCACGGCGAGGACCTTACGGGGTGGTCTCACGTGCGGGTCGTTCGTCGGCGTGCCATGGGGCGGCGGAATCGGCGAGGGTGTCCAACAGCAGCTGACACATCCGGAGTTTCGCGGGCCAGTTGCTGGGCCAGCCTCTTGGCGTAAGCCGACGGTGCGGTCGGGGCGGTGGTGGTGATCGCGGCGTAGAGCTGCATTCCCTTCGACCCGGACGTCTTCGCGAACGCGGTGAGCCCATCGGCGTCGAGCAGCACGCGAAGCCGTTCGGCGACCCGGCAGCAGTCCACGATCGAGTCCTGGGCCCGGGGTCGAGGTCGAACACCAGCCGGTCCGGCGGGCGCCGCCCACCGGTGGTCTCGATCTGCCATTGCGGGACGCGCAGCTCGAGCGCGGCCATATTCGCCGCCCACACAAGCGCCGGCAGCTCCTCCAGCAGCGCGTAGGTGATGGTGCCTTCACCGCGGCCGGATCGAGAGCCGGTGCTGGGTAGCGCGACGGTGGGCAGCCAGTCCGGCGCGCCGTTTGGCACGTTTTTCTCGAAGAACTGCTGCTTGCCCTCGCCGACGCCGTCGGGGAACCGGGTGAACGTGACCGGCCGGCCGGCGACATGCGGCAGTAGGACGTCAGCGACGTGGGAGTAGTAGTTGACTGTTGACCGGACTACGACGCGTCCTGGCCAGTAGCCCGTTCTTCCAGCAGAGGTCGCAGAGCCTGTTCTTCAACCGGTAGACCTGCTCTGGTGAGTCACAAGATCTCCGCCAGGCCAGGCCGCTACATGATCGCGAGCAGACGGGTCACCGCTGAACCGAAGGTGTGCCAGTCGACCGCGAGCCGGTATCGTCGCCGACCGCGGCCCAGCCCGCGGGGCCTGCAGGAACTTGGGTGTGACCGGTAACGACGGGCGGTGCGCCGCGTTGAGTTTTGCAGTTTCTTGGCTGCCTGCTCCGATGCGCCGGCCGAGCCAACGAGTGCAGGTCGAGGATGCCGCTGTCGACGCGGATCACGCGTACCCCTGGCGTTCCGCGCCATCTGCTGCAGTCGGCGTAGAAAGGGCCTCATATCGGCTCGCCGCTTGCGTAGCGCAGTCGAGGTTACGTCCCGAGGTCTTGGAGTGACTACGGGAGCGCTCAGTCAGCTCAATGACGAGTGATGTAAATGTCAACCCTGCGCTCTTCGACGCCTAGCCCACTCACTGTCAAAGGGTGCTCAAATCCACGTCCGACAATCATCAATTGACTCTTGGGGACACCCAGGTCAATCAGTAGATCGGCGACTGCCTGAGCGCGTTGGAGACTAAGCTTGTATGCCGACTCGGCCTTCCCTATCCGGGCAGCGTGCCCCTCGATTACGACATGATCGTTGTGTTCGATTACATTTGCGGCGGCGAGAACCAATTCCCTTCCCTTAGAGGTCAGATCAGGGCGATCAGCGAGGAACAGGGGCGACAATCTGATCGACACTCTGGACCCTGCGCAAGTTTCGCATGTCATTGGAACAGGTGCAGGCAGAGTTAGTTGCACACCTGCTTGTGGAAGTTGACTACCCGCCCCTCCCTTCTCAGGCCAAGGAGTCGTGCCGGAAATATATGTGATTAGAGTCAACGTAGCCAAGGCGGCACCAGATGCAGCTATAAATCTCCTCTGCCTAGCGCTCACGTGAGAAATGCTCGCGATCCAGATTCTTAAGACCCTAGAAGTAGTCGCACCGAATGTGTGCGCAAATTTTTCCATAAAGATGACTGACTCAAGTTTGACACTTGAACGAGCGGTAAGGTATTCCGCTTGCGCAGTTTCTGGCGGGCGTGGCGCAGACGTAAGAGTGGCACCTGAAAAAATCGCTTTAAGATTGGCAGAATGACGGGCTTCTTCCTCGCTGGTCACCGTACATTCATGACGATGCAATCGCTCCAGCTGCTGGTCAAGTTCATCCTCGGAGATCGCCACCCGACGATTTCGTCGAACGAAAAAGATAGCCACGGTTGTGCCTATCAACACTCCGAAGAAAACAATGAGCGTCAGAATCATCCCTGTTCATCTTCCTTTGCGCGTCTTGCGGGAAGCAAAAATTCACCTTCGGGGCATCGCCGGAAGGTTGTGGTCATAAGTTTTGCATTCGACACACTGGCGGTCGTCGACCCATATTGCTCGACGCAAAGAGCTACTGCTCACGCGGGCGAACCTCTTTCAATAGTGGTACCCTTTCTGCCTTTATGACTCTGAACGGCGTGGCGACCCATCAATCGCCGTAGTTTACTGCGAGCTCGAGATAGTTCCTCAGCAACAGAAGTCTTCTCAATATTAAGAACCGTCGCAATATTTGCATTGCTCAGGCCTTCTACGTTCAATCTGATAATGTAGCGTTGCTGCGGTGAGAGCTTTCTGATTGCTTCACTGGTTGCCAGGAGTTCAAAGCAGTAGTCTAGGTCTGTCTCTTGACGTTGATTCGAGGACTTCGCGAAGTTGCGTTGAGTGACAGCTCGGCGCACCATCGAGACATGTTTGTTGTGTACGATCTTAAATGCAAACGTTAGTCGCTGCCCTTCCTGAATGTCGTCCCACTTTTCGAACAATACTTTCATCGCTTCCGCTGCCATATCCTCCGCGTCGTGATGACAATGCGTCAGTGTTCGTCCAAATCGACCAAGTGCCGCGATGTTTTTCTTATAGAAAGCGGAAAACTCCGCCTCGCGGTGCGAGGCGGAGTCCTGGCGCGGCTGCGCATCGGTCACCGTGTGACGTCGACCTGCTGGCTGGGAATCTGAGCAGACCATCCTCGCAGGTCAACTTCGATCGTTCCTCCCGTGGCGGCGAGCCGATCAAGCGCGGAGTTGATCGTCGCGCGCCGAGATCTCTCGCGCAACACCTCGGCGACAATCGACGCGCTACGCACAGGCGCACTGGACGCCCAGATGTTCTCGTCCATAATCTCGATCCTGACCTTTCGTGGGTGAACGAGCGCTCTGTGCCTCGACGCTCACAATGAAGTCGTCTAAGTGATCGCATTATTGAGCAAGGTGTGACCTAAGCCACATTATCCGCGTGCCGAGTGGCCCTCGAGTGCTCAGCGCGGGGGTTGGGCTATCACTTCGGAAGGATCGCCGGGCGCAAGGCATCATCGCTGAGCTAAAGTTTGACGCCTCGGCCGCTAATCCAGTGAATGATCACTTCGCCCTTGGTGAAGCCGACGGATACAGCTGCTTGTCGAGGTTGGACAGGGTGAGGCGCCGGTTCCCGGCCTGCACGGTGACCTTCGACCCCAGCAGTGCCGGCGTCGCCGCAGTCGGGCCTGGCTCGTCCGCGCGCGGTGCCGGCCGCTGACCGGGCGATGGGATGGTTTCGGCGTCGACGCGTTCACGGGCACGTGGGGCCAGGACGTCGGCGGGTTCGCGGTCCTCGCGCAGGCCGCGCCAGGCGGTGTGGCGCAGCCGACCGGCGCCGCGGGTGAACTGGCGGAACACCACCTCGCCGACGAGCTCAGGCTGCACCCAGTGGGCGCGGACGGTGTCTTCACGCGGCGGGGTCACGGCGAAGGGGTGCCGACGCTGCTCAATGGCTTCCAGGCGGGTGAGCAGCTGTGCTCGGGCGGTCTCAGTGAAGCCGGTGCCTTTACCGGACTAAGCTTAATCGTGCCGCGCACCACCACTCGCGGCCGAGTCTTCACCAAGAAGGCCAATAGAGCGCCGGTCGAGCACCTCCTATTAGGGTGTTAGGAGGGCATGTGACGCGCAGATGTTGAGGTCTCGGTATGGTCATCATTGCTATTTGCTCGAGTTTTCGCCTGCTGCGGGTTTCAGTTGTGCAGCGAGGTACTCGAACGAGCTCGCGAAGTTGGGTTCGCGCCGCGCTATGCGGCGTAAGCGGGCGGCGCCCGCGGCACACTGGGTGGCCGTACCGGTCCGGGCGGCCAACGCCATCGCCGTCTGCGCGCTCACAGGGGGTTTCTCGTCGGTCGACGATTCGGTCGCGGAAAGGGCGGCGCGCGCTGCGAGCAGGTAGGGGCCCGTAAATGGTAGCTGGAGCAGTTCTGGGGCAGCGCGGAGGAGGTCGTCCAGCAGTCCCGTGTCAAGGCATTCGAGGTGGTGCATTGCTTGGTCGGTGGCGAGCAGTGGGTCGACGACCGCGTCGTAAATGTCGTCGATCGACCTGCTCGCTGACTGTTGGATGAGCCGCAGGATGCCGAGATGCTGGCTGGCCACCGGGTGCTCGCTGGCGGATTCCAGAACGGTTAGCGTGCGTGGATCTGCGATCAGATCGGGGTGTTCCTTCAGAAATGCACGTGATCCTTCCCAGGTTGGTACGGTGAGCCAGGCGTGCAGGTCGGTCGCGTGAGTTTGCGCGGCGCGGTAGGTGGCCAGAGTGTCGTCTAGTCCCCGGGTGCGCACCTGATCCAGGAGGTCGTGCAGGTCGGCGAGGGTGTCAGCTTCTGGGTATAGGAAGCGGGCCAACGCAATGTTGGCCTGTCCAGAGCTGGTGAGCAAAGTGGTGTAGTTGTCGCGGACGAATGACTCGCGCGCGTCCCAATCGCGGCTATTGAGCCACCGATTCAGGATAACTACGAGTGGTTCGGATGCGTCAGTGATCGCCCAGGTCGGCAGCCGCGACCGGAAGTCCTCGGAGTCGGGCAGCATTTCCAGCACTTCGCCAACCGTCTCCCGGACTTTGCGGCGGGCAGCGCCACTGCGGTCGGGAAGGTCAGGCTCGGCGGCAGTCGATGCGGCCAATCTCAGATCGTCGAGGACATCATCGATCTCTGCTGGATCTGCAGCAGCGCGGACATCGATTCCTCGTAGACGCCACCGGGACCGCATGGCGATCAACTCGGCTCGCGGTCCCGCGGTGAACTCGCGCCATACGTCCGGAAAGGCCGCCAGGGCGCCGGCGCGGTCACCGGCCTCACTCCGCTGATTGGCTTGGTCGTTCAGCGACGCGGCGAGGTCGGGTAGGAACGCAGCGGGGTTCTCCTCAGCCAGCCGGCGCTGCAGGGCGACGGCTTCGTCGATCGCGGCCAAGGCGCCCGGGCGGTCACCAACCTCAATCCTCCCGGCGGCTTGGTTGTTCAGCGACTTGGCGAGGTTCGGTGCGAACGCGGCCGGGTTGTCCTCAGCCAGCCGGCGGTAGTGTGTGACGGCTTCGTCGATCGCAGCCAAGGCGCCCGGGCGGTCACCAACCTCAATCCTCGTGGCGGCTTGATTGTTCAGCGACGCGGCGAGGCTGGGAAGGAAGGCTGCCGGGTTGTCCTCGGCCAGTTGGCGCTGCAGGGCGACGGCTTCGTCGATGGCGGTCAGGGCGTCGGTGCTGTCACCAACCTCATTCCGCCGGTTGGCTTGATTGTTCAGCGACATGGCGAGGTTGGATAGGAACGCGGCCGGGTTGTCCTCAGCCAGCCGGCGCAGCAAGGCGACGGCCTCGTCGATGGCGGTCAGGGCGTCGGCGCTATCACCAACCTCACTCCGCCGGTTGCCTTGGCTATTCAGCGACATGGCGAGGTCTGGCAGGAACGGGACCGGGTTGTCCTCAGCCAGCCGGCGGTAGTGTGTGACGGCTTCGTCGATCGCAGCCAAGGCGCCCGAGTGGTCACCAACCTCACCCCGCATGGCGGCTTGGCTGTTCAGCGACTTGGCGAGGTCGGGAAGGAAGGCTGCCGGGTTGTCCTCGGCCAGTTGGCGCTGCAGGGCGACGGCTTCGTCGATGGCGGTCAGGGCGCCCGCGCGGTCTCCAATCTCACTCCGCCGGTTGGCTTGGTTATTCAGCGCCGCGGCGAGGTTGGACGCGGACGCGGCCGGGTTGTCCTCGGCCAGTTGGCGCTGCAGGGCGACGGCTTCGTCGATGGCGGTCAGGGCGCCCGCGCGGTCTCCAATCTCACTCCGCCGGTTGGCTTGGTTATTCAGCGCCGAGGCGAGGTTGGACGCGAACGCGGCCGGATTGTCCTCAGCCAGCTTGCGGTAGTGTGCGACGGCTTCGTCGATCGCAGCCAAGGAGCCGGCACGGTCACCAACCGCACTTCGCATACCAGCTTGGTTGTTCAGCGATCTGGCGAGGTCGGGCAGGAACGTGGCCGGACTGCTCCCGGCCAGCTGGTGCCGCAGGGCGACGGCCTCGTCGATCGCGGCCAGGGCGCCCGCGCGGTCACCAACCGCACGTCGCATAATAGCTTGATTGTTTAGCGCCGCGGCGAGTTCGGGCAGGAACGCGGCCGGGTTGTCCTCGGCCAGCTGGCGGTAGTGTGTGACGGCTTCGTCGATCGCAGCCAATGCGCCCGCGCGGTCACCAATCACACTCCTCGTGGCAGCTTGGTTGCTCAGCGACGCGGCGAGGTCGTGCGCGAACGCGGCGGGGTTGTCCTCGGTCAGCCGGCGGTAGTGTGTGACGGCTTCGTCGATCGCAGCCAATGCGCCCGCGCGGTCACCAACCTCAATCCTCGCCGCAGCTTGGTTGCTCAGCGACTTGGCGAGGTCGGGCAGGAACGCGGCGGGGTTGTCCTCGGTCAGCCGGCGGTAGTGTGTGACGGCTTCGTCG
>NZ_JBSGJD010000115.1:0-28585 GCF_053605405.1 Amycolatopsis sp. NPDC003861 | reverse complement strand
CTGCTCAAACCCGTCCGTCAGCTGATCGAATCGGTCAACGACACCCTCAAAGGCCAGCTCGACCTCGAACTGCACGGCGGCCGCACCATCGACGGTGTGACCGCCCGCATCGCCCAACGCGTACTCGCCCTGACTGCCGCCATCTGGCACAACCGCGCCACCGGCCAACCTGTCACCCGATCACTGATCGCCTACGACCACTGATCACTTTAGGACTTACTCGTCTAGGGGTGGAGATCGCCGTGCAGCCGGCCGATCTGGAACGCGGTCCCGCGCACGGTTCCGTTGATGGTGTTCGTGGTGCTGCCCGGCGGTGGCGGCGGCGGAACTTCGGCCTCGGCCGGCTCCTCCTCGTGGCGGCCGAGGCCGTGGCGCAGGAGGTCCCCGCTCGGGTTGGGGATGTAGAGGTGGACCGTGCCGCGGTACTCCTTGATCCGGACGTCCGCCGGGACGAGCTTCGACGCGGGCAGCGTCGCGTACCGGCCGGCCAGGACGTCTTCGAAGACCCGCTGGGACAGCGCCACCGCGAGGAACGTCTCGTCGGGATCGGAGCGTTCCAGCACCGCGCGCACCGGGGCGGCGTCGAGCAGCCGGTGCGTCGTGATCACGGTGCTGCCGATGGCGGCCGCCGATGTCGTCCCCGGCGCCGGTTCGAGGATCGGGCCGACGTTCAGGGCGGCCCGCATCCGCAGGCGCACCGACCGGGCGACCGACCGCAGGCGCGCGTCCCGCTCGGCGAGCACGGCCTGGAGCTCGTCGAAGAACCGCGTCACCACGGCGGGCAGGAACCGCGGGTCGAAGCCGAGCCCGTAGCCGTCCCCGGTGCCGTGCGGGAACAGCGCGGTCTCCCACACGTCCCGCAGCCCGGCGCGGGCGAACGCCTGGGAGAGCACGTCGGGGATGGCGGCGGACACCATCGCCTGGGTGGCGCCGGGATTGCTGCCGAACCCCTTGGTGTCGACCACCAGCAGGGCGCGGTACGGCGGGAGCTCGTCGACGGTCAAAGCCGGGCCTTCCTGGTTGCCGGTGGCCCTTGGTTCTGACGGACTGCGGATCCCTGATCCTCGTACGTTCGAGGTAATTCCTCCGGCTTCCCGTGCCGTCACGTGCCGGCGACAGGTACACAGAGAAGTTCGAGTCTGGGTGGGAGTTTCTCGGATGACGTCTCGAACCGGTGCCGCCTCACCATCCGAAGTCCACAACCACATCGACGGTGGCGCGGCCGGGGTGGTGCTCCAGGCCGGGACGATCACCGGTGACGTCTGGGTCGCCGGTCCGCGGTCGCCGCACCCGGTGCCGCGGCAGCTGCCACCGGCGCCGTCGCACTTCACGAGCCGGGCCGACGAACTCGCGGCCCTGGACGAGGTCGCCGCACCGGAAACCGGCGGATTGCCCCCGCTCGCCGTGCTGATCGGGCCGGGCGGCGTCGGCAAGACCGCGCTCGCCGTCACCTGGGGCAGCCGGCACGCGGAGCGCTATCCCGACGGCCAGCTCTACGCCGACCTGCGGGGGTTCTCGGCGGGGACTGCGGTCCTGCCGGACGAGGCGCTCGGGGCGTTCCTGCGCGCGCTGGGAGTGCAGCCCGAGCGCGTGCCGCCCGACCTGGCCGAGCAGGCGGCGCTGTTCCGGACGATGACTGCGGGCCGGCGGCTGCTGGTCCTCTTGGACAACGCCCGTTCGGCGGCCCAGGTCCGGCCGCTGATCCCCGCGTCGGCCGGCTGCGCGGTGGTGGTGACCAGCCGCCTGCGGCTGGACGGACTGGTGTCCGAGGGCGCTCGGTTCGTCGACGTGACGCCGCTTTCCCACCCGCACGCGGTGGAGCTGGTGGTCAGCGCGGTGGGCCGGGCCCGGGTCGCCGGCGAGCTCGATGACGTCTCCGAGCTGGCTTCGCTCTGCGGACGGCTGCCGATCGCGCTGCGCGTGGCGGCTGCCCGGCTGGCTTCCCGGCCCCGGTGGCAGGTGGCGCGGGTGGTGGCCGAGCTGGGTGACGAGCGATCGCGGCTGAGGCGGCTGTCGGCGGAGGGCGACGCCCCGGTGGCGGCGATGTTCGACTGGTCGTACCGGGCACTGCCGGACACGGCCGCGAAGCTGTACCGGCTACTGGGCGAGTTCCCAGGCCCCTCGTTCGGCCCCGGTGCCGCGGCGGCGGCGACCGAGCTGCCCGACGCCGCCGACGGCCTCCAGCTGCTGGTCGACGCGAGCCTCCTGGAAGAGGTCGACGATCTGAGGTACCGCTTCCACGACCTCGTCCGGCTGCACGCCCGTGCCCAGCGCGACGACGACCGCCCCGAGGTGGTGCCGCGGGTGGCGACCTGGTACCTGCACGAGGTGACCCGGGCGAACCTGGTCGTCATCCCGCTCCGCTGGCGGATCAGCCCGGTGTGCGAGCAATACCGCAACACCCCGCCCGCGTTCGGCTCGGGCCGGGCCGCGCTCGAGTGGCTCGACGAGCAGCTGCCGAACGTCCTGGCGGTGCTCGAGGAGGCGGACGCCCAGCGGCACGACGAGGTGGTCTGGCAGCTGTGCGAGGCGTTGTGGGAGTTGTTCCTGCACCGCAAGCACTTTCCGCGGTGGCTGCGCTCGCACGAGATCGGGATCGCCGCGGCGCGGCGCTGCCGCAACGTCGTCGCGGAGTCCCGGCTGCGTTGCCAGCTGGGGCGCGCGTACCTGGACCTGGGGCGGTTCGATGCGGCGGAGCGGGAATGCGGCCGCGCGCTGGAGCTGGCGCGGGAGGCGGGGAGCCGGCACAACGAATCGGTAGCGCTCGATCAGCTCGGCACGGCGGCGCAGGGGCGCGGCAACGTCCCCGCGGCCGTCTCGTGCTTCACGGGCAGCCTGGAGATCGAAGCGGAACTGGGCATCGACCGCGGTGTCGCCCAGCGGCACCGCCGGATCGGCGAGGTGCTGGCGACGGCGGACCGTGCCGCCGAGGCGGCCTCCCACCTCGAGCTCGCCCGGCGGATGTTCGCGGATCTGGGGGACGAGAAGGACGAGGCGAAGGTGCTGGTGGGTCTCGCCCGGCTGGACGCCCGCGGCGGCGACTTCCCTTCGGCGACGCGGCGCCTGGAGAAAGCGCGGAGGGTCCTGTCGGAGTCGGGATCATCGGTCTACCAGGCCGACGTCCTGGTCGGCTTCGCCGACGTGGCGGAGTACGGCAACGACCCGGCGGCGGCATGTGGCCACCTCACCGAGGCACTGAAGCTGTACGAGCAGGTCGGCGGGCCGCAGGTGGAGCGCGTCCGGGCCCGGCTGGCAGCTCACGGAGCCGAGGGCGTCGAGCCGCCGGCCGCCGGACCGGTCTCCGACGCCGGGGCCGACGGCGGCGACGGAGAGCCCGGGCAGGTCGGTGAATGACCGGGCGATGAGCGCGCGGGCGTCGGCGAAGGCGCGGGTTTCGGCGAGGGCGAGGACGTCCGCCACAGCCGGACACCGGTGAGGGCCGGCAGTGGCGAAGCCGCCCCGCGCGCCGGACGCGAGCGCGTAGGTCCAGAGCCGGGGCGGATCCGTCACCCGAGCGGCCGGGCGCGCGGCATCGGGATCAGCGGCCAGGTCGTTCGCCGGGGTAGCGGTGCGGGGGAAAGCGGCACGGGCCGGGCAGGTTCGCTGAGGCCGAGCAGGGCGTACATCTCTTTCCGGAGGGTCTTCCCGGCTTGGCCGGGGCGCGAGGTCAGCAGGCCGGCGATGTGGGCGCCGAGGCCGTGGCACTGCGCTTCCTGTGCGGCTTCGAGCTGGGGGAGAAGCGGTCGGCTCCGATCCCACAGCGGGGTGTTTTCGGCCAGCACGGCGGTGGGGCTGCCCGGTAGCAGCGGCTGCGGGGCGTGGGGAATCCGGAGCACGGGGACGCCGAAGCCGGCCGCGAACGTGCCGACCGAGGTGTAGTCGGCCATCAGGTGATCGGCGGCGACGACTGCCCCGCGCCAATCGGTGTACGGCGCCAGCACGACGAGCCCGGCTTCGATGGCGTCGGCAAGCCAGCCGAGCACCTGACCGATGCCGTGCTGCGACCAGATCTGCGGGTGGAGGGACGCGACCACCTGTGCGCGCGGTGCGGCGTCGACGACGCGGCGGAAGAGACCGGGGTCGATGCCGAACCCCGACCTGGCGGACCAGGTCACGGTGACCACGAGGATCTCCCGGTCATCCGTGACACCGAGCGCCTGCCGGTACTGATCGCGGTAGGGAGCGCTGGCGACGAGCCGATCGAAGGCGATGTCACCCGCGACGACGGCGTGCGGAACGGCCTGCGGGCAGATCTCGGCGAGGAGGTCCAGTTCGCGCCCGTGGGTGAGCACGATCCGGTCGGCACGGACCCGGCCGTCGTGGAGGAGTTGTTCGGGATGGAGGCCCGTGGTGTGCTCCCCTGAACGGCATTGCCCGAGTCCGCCGCCGTGGGGAACCAGCAGCCTGGGCCCCCGCACGGCGTCGAGGCCGCGGGTGCTCCCGGCGAGGACGAGGCCGTGGGTGGTCTGGGCGGCCTGCTTCGCCGAGAGGAGGAGCCCACCGTGAGCGCGGACGAGGTCTGCGGCATCGGGGCGGTCCTCACCGTCTTCCGGCACGGTGAAGACGCACTGCACCCGGTGGTCGGTTTCGAGGAGCGGGACGTGGTCCTCGAGCCGGGCGAGCGCAACCGGGTGCGGAACGAGGACCAGGGCGGACTCGCCGACCCGGGTCGTCCAGCACCGCGCCGGGGCGGCTCCTCCGTCGTCGTTCATCGTGGCCACCCCTCACGTGAGGCGTAGCAGAGCGCGCCGGCCCGGCTGGCGAGCGCCGGGTCCGGGTGGGGGAAGGGTCTGTGGTCTGCACGGACGTCGGAATGCACAGTGCCTCCTCGAACTGGCCGGTGCTTCACCGGACTCGGATCGGTGCGTCGCGGACACCTGTTCGTGGCGAAGAGGCACCTGGCGAGCTGATCACGGCTCGTGGCCGCGCTCGCCCGGGCAGAATTCGGTCACCAGGGGGGTGACACCGTGTCTCCGGAGAGTGAACTCAGGTCATGAGCCCGGACGGCGGGACCGTTCCCCGGATGCTGGGTCGTATGCTGGCGCCTCGGCAGTATGTCCGCGCTTGCTTTCTGGGTGGGTCGGAGGTATTGCCCTCGAAGCGGTCCCTGGGTACCAGCCAGGGGCCGCTTCCCTATGCGCGTCTCATTCAGTCCTCCAGCCTGTGCAGCATCTTGTCGATGAAGTCGGGTGTCTCGCCGGGAGTGAGCGCGGCGTCTTCCAAGCGGTAGAAGATCTGGATGAATTGGGCGGCCTTTTCGGCGCCGATCACGTCGTCGAAGAAGAGGTCCCCGTCGGGCTGTTCGAGGTTCAGGAACAGGTCGTTGGCCTGTTCGGACAGCTGCAGCAGTTCGAATGAGCTCTGCATCCCTTCGACCCAGCCGGCTTTGAACGGCAGGATCTGCAGGGTCACGTTGGGCTTCTGGGCCACTTCGCGGAGGTGGCGCAACTGGGTTCGCCAGCTTTCGCCGTCGGTGACGCGGCGGTGCAGGACTGATTCGTCGAGGATGAAGAAGTGCTCGAGTTCGGGGTCTTCGAGCCGCCCCTGCCGCTGCGTGCGCAGCCTGCTCCGGCGCGCTTGGACCTCGGGGTCGCCGGTGACCTGCGCCATCAGCGAGCGGGTGTACTCGGGCACCTGCAACAGCCCCGGCACCAGGTGCAACTGGTACTGGCGAAGGATGACCGCGGCTGATTCGAGGCCGAGGAACTTCACGAACTCCGGGGAGCTGGTCCGCTTGAACTCGTCCCACCAGCCAGGTTCCCGGCCGGCCTTGGCCATCGCGACGTAGGTTTCGACGCGATCCCGGTCGGTGATGCCGTAGTGCAGGAGGAGCGCCTTCAGATCGGTGATCGACAGGCCCACGGTGCCGTTCTCGATGCGGATGAGCTTCGAAGTCGACCAGTCCAGGGCCTCGGCGACGTCCTTCTGGGTGAGCTGCAGGGCCTCACGCGCCTCCCTTATCTCCGCGAGCACACGTCGCTGGCTGACCACTGGCGAGTGCGCCCTAGTCATGATTGTCTTCACTCCTCCACATTCCGGGTGGCAGGCTGTCGATGTGCCACATGGCAGAACGGTAGCACTCTGGTCGCGATACAGCATACTGCGGGCAGTCGGACAGCGTGTTGGAAGACGCGGAGTCGCGCTGCCGTGCCGGGCCCCGGATGTGGCAAAACCCCGGCGGACCTTGATCAGGTCCGCCGGGGTGGAGGGAAGGTCCTCAGAGGTGGCGCAGGAGCCCCTGCCAGGCTGCCGGGGGTATCGAGAGCCAGGCGCCGGGGTGCTTCGAGTCCCGGATGAGGACGTGTTCGCGGGTCCGAGCTACCTCGACGCATTTCTCCGGGTCGGTACCGGTGCTGCTGGCCGAACTCTTCACCCAGGTCAAGCCGGGGTCGATCTCGATCGAAGGCCCGTCCTGTTCGACCACGTGCGTCCCCTCGGTTTTCGACGGGCGCGTTCCGGCCGGCCGGGTACGGCATCGAGAGCCGGAACGTCGCGTAGGCGTCCGTTCAGGTTAACTGCGGAACGTGACGGTTCAACACCGCCGAGAGCAGGATAACGCACGTCCGGTTGCGCGGTTGACCCTTGATTCACGGTCAGATAAGAGACAATTCCTGGACATCCGCTTGCTCCGGATTTGCTTGGTGACAAAGGGATCAGCCGATCACGCGCGCTGCTGCACGTGCACCTGGAGTGCGCAAATGACCGTGCCGGCGAATCGCTTTCACTGCCGCCCGGAAAAATAGGGTCAGAACTCCAGTTGCTCGGTCTTCCGCGGCATCAGCAGCAACGCCCCCACCGACAGCACGGCCACGGCCAGCAGCCCCAGGAACACGTAATGCGTCGCATCGGCGAGCGCTCCGCGGACGAAGACGGCCGCCGGCGAATCGGCTTCGTGCCCGCCCAGCACCAGGCTCGTCGCGTCCACCGAAGGTGGCAGCGGCCCCACTCCCGGCGGCGGCGACGCGAACCGCGATGCCAGCGTCGCGTTCGCGATCGCCCCGAACACCGCCGCTCCGACCGCGCTGCCCAGTGAGCGGCTGAACAGGTTCGTCGCCGTCACCACGCCGCGGCGATCCCAGCCCACCACCGACTGGATCGCCACCAGTGTCGGGCTCGCCGCCAGCCCCAGCCCGATCCCGAGGACGAACGCCGCGAACGCCGCGGCCCACAGGGAAGAACCCGCGCCCAGCAGGGCCACCAGGACGCCGCCGGCGATGATGAACACGCTGCCGATCAACGCCGTGTCGCGGAAGCCGATGCGCAGGTAGATCTTGCCCGCCAGGGACGCCGAAATCGGCCAGCCCACCGTCAGCGCCGCCACCGCGAAGCCCGCCACCAGCGCCCCCGCGCCGAGCACCCCCTGCGCGTACGTCGGCAGGTACGACGTCAGTCCCATCAGGACCGCGCCCACCACCACCGCCACCAGGTTGCCGCCGACCAGGACCCGCCGGGTGAACACCCACAGCGGCAGCACCGGCTCCGCCGCGCGCTTCTCCACCAGCACGAATGTCACCAGGAGGACCACGCCCGCGACGAAGATCGCCACGCTCGGCACCGAACCCCACGCCCACGCGACGCCGCCCTCGAGCAGGCCGAGGATGATCAGGGAACAGCCGATGGTGAGCAGGCCCGCGCCGAGGTAGTCGACCTTGTGCGGCTTGCGCTCCACGCGCTCGGCGAAGCCGCGGAACAGCATCAGCGCCGCGATCGCGCCCAGGGGCAGGTTGATGAAGAAGATCCAGCGCCAGTCCAGGTACTCGGCGAACAGGCCGCCGAGCGTCGGGCCGACCACCGAAGCCGCGCCCCAGACGCTGGCCACGTAGCCCTGCACCCGGGCGCGTTCCTCCACCGTGTACAGGTCGCCGATGATCGTCATCGACATCGGCTGGATCGCGCCGGCGCCGATGCCCTGGACCGCGCGGGCGGCGATCAGCACCGGCATGCTCCACGCGGCGCCGCACAGCACCGAGCCGACCAGGAACGCCGCAATGCCGAAGAACATCACCGGACGGCGGCCGAGGACGTCGGCGAACTTGCCGTAGAGCGGCACCGTCACGGCCTGGGTGAGCAGGTAGATCGAGAACAGCCACGGGAACTGCGCGAACCCGCCGAGGTCGCGGACCACCGACGGGACGGCGGTCGCGATGATCGTGCTGTCCAGCGCGACCAGCGCCGTGCTGAGCATGACCGCGATCAGCACCGGGCCGCGTTCGGACCGGAAGCCGACTCCCGTGGTGGCGGCGGACGTCGTCATCGGCGGGGTGCTCCTCGGGACGGTCATGACCGGAGTCAACTGCTTTGCAGTCCTAAGCATTCCATCCCGGCGGTACCGGCCCCAGCGGATTTCCGGACGCCCGTGGCGGAAGATGGTCGGGATGAGCGACTGGATCCGGCCGATCGGGCGGGGCTGGGTGGTCCGCGACGCGGTCCCCGGCCCCGACGTCGACGAGTTCGCCGAGCCCGAGCGGGTGATCGCCGCGCTGGCCGCGCCCGGCGCCGCGGACAGCCTGCTGGCCGTGCAGCACCCGGCGCGCACGCCCGCCGCCCTGGCGCGCGGTCTCGACCTGGCGGCCGCCGTCCCGGTCGCCCGCGCCGTGCTCGAACGGCTGCGGAAGCGGTTCTACCGGCCGGTGCGGGACATCGTCGCGCCTTACCGGGTCGAAGGGCCGGACGGCGTGGCGCTCGGCCTGCTCTGCCTGGTCGACCCGGCGGCGGTCACCGACGACGGCGCCGCGCGCGTCCGCCACACCGAGGACGTCTACCCCGACGTCGTCGCCGAACGGGCCGCCGTGCTCGCCGGCCTGGGCTGCGCGACGAGCGCGGCGCTGCTCGTCCCGGCCGCCGGCGGCCCGGAGCTGACCGAGCAGGTCGAACAGGCCTGCGCCGGCCTCGGCCTGCCCGATCTGTCCACTTCGGACGCGGCCGGGCGGCGGCACGACCTCTGGGTGGTGCCGGACGGACCGCTGCAGAGCCGCCTGCTGGCCGCGGTGGCCGGCACGGACCTGCTGGTCGCGGACGGCAACCACCGCGTGGCCGCCGCGGCGGCGGCCGGCCACGGCGCGCTGCTCGCCCTGGTCACCGCGGGACCGGCGCTGCGGATCGGCGCGATCCACCGCGTCCTCACCGGCACCGGCCTCGGCCCGGAGGACCTGGTGACGCGCTGGTGCGCGGCCGGCCTGGACGTCCGCTACGACGAACACGCCGTGCCCGTCACCGGCGAGGTGGTCGTGCGCGCGGGCGGGGCCGTGCTGCGGGTGCCGCTCCCGGCCCCGGACGGCCCCTGGCCGGTGATCGACCACGAGCTCGTCGAACAGGTCCTGTTCGCCCGCGCGCTCGGCATCGACCCGGACGGGCCGTGCGTCCGCCCGCTCCCGGCGGGCCGCCCGCTGCCGCCGGACGCGGACGCGGTGGTGCTGCTGGCGCCGGTGGGGTACGCCGACGTCCTCGCCGTGCACGCGGCCGGCCGACGAATGCCGCGGAAGGCCACCTACTTCACGCCGAAGCCGCGCAGCGGGCTCGTCCTGGCGGAGCTTTAGCGGGCGTCCCACCAGTTCAGGACCCGGGTGGCGAACAGCGTCAGCCACTTCGACGGCTGCCCGGCCGGGACGTCCACGTCGAACCACACCCGGCCGGGATCCGTCCGCCGCTGCAGCCACGTCCCGTCCGGCTGCCGGGCCGCGCGGATCAGCTCGATCGCCTCGGCCAGCCGCGGGTCCGGGCGGCCGGCGTCGCGGAAGTAAGAAGCCGCGTTGAGGACGTCGTAGCGCCAGCGGAACGGGTAGCCGAACTCCGTGACCCACGGGCCGATCGGCTCACCCGTGGACAGGCGGCGGACCAGGCCGCGCTCCAGCAGGTATTCCTCGCCCGCGAGACGGGCCGCCCGGGAATCCGCGGTGCCGCCGGTCGCCGCCTCGTGGGCGAGCAGGCCCTTGAGCGCGTTGAGCGTCGAGTGGACCGACGAGCGCGTCGAGCCCTCGACCCACGCGCAGTTCCAGCCGCCGTCGGGGAGCCGGTGCTCGGCGAACCACCTCGCGATGCCTTCGACGTCCGCACCGAGCCACACCCCGTTGGCCAGCGTCCAGGCGTTGATGCAGCAGTCGACTTCGCCGTCCCAGTACGGCAGGTCGTCGTACTCCCAGCGGCAGTTCCGGGCCAGCCGCTCGGCCGTACCGCGCAGGACGGCGCCGTCGAGGCCCCATTCGCGCAGGGCGTTCAACGACCACGTCGTCGCCGTCCACGGCTGCGGTTCGTCGTCGGGGAAGCCCGCCGGGAAGAACGCCCCGCCCGCCCACTGGCCGTCGGCGTCCTGCAGTTCGAGGAGCCGCGCGCCGAAGCCTTCGACGGCGACCCGCGCCCGCGTCGCTTCCCAGACCGACGGCGGTTCGCCCGCCAGGTCGCGCTCCACCTGCCAGCGCAGGGCCGGGTCGGCGTCGCGCAACCAGGCGAGCAGGTCCACTACGCCCCCGTGACGCCGTCGATGGCCTCGCGCAGGAAGTCCGCGTGGCCGTTGTGCCGGGCGTACTCGTGGATCATGTGCAGCATCACCAGCCGCAGCGAGACGTCCTCGCCCCAGCGCGGCTGGTGGCCGGTGACGTCCAGGGACTCCGCCGCTTCTTCGATCTTGCGCGATTGCTCGACCTCGGCCTGCCACGCCTCGAAGGCTTCGGCGCGCGTCGAGGAACTCGCGTCGTAGGCGGCTTGGAAGTCCCCTTCGGCCGACCAGCGCAGCGGGAGGTCCTCGGCGTTGATCACCCGCCGGAACCAGGTGCGCTCGACCTCGGCCATGTGCCGGACCAGGCCGAGCAGCGACAACGTGGACGGCGGGCTCGACGCGCGGCGGAGGTCCTCGTCGGACAGTCCGGCGCACTTCATCGCGAGGGTGGCGCGGTGGAAGTCGAGGAAGGTGCGGAGCATCTCGCGCTCGCCCCCGGTCAGGGGCGGTGCGGGGCGTTCGAAGGTCACGCGGGAGTGTCTATCACGCCTTGAAATGTCGTACCCGTGTTTTAAGCTCGCGCTCGTGGACTTGCCCGTCATGCCGCCGGTGCGGCCGATGCTCGCGAAAGCGGTGCACGAGGTACCCCGTGCCCCGGGGCTGCTCTACGAGCCCAAGTGGGACGGTTTCCGCTGCGTCGTGTTCCGCGACGGCGACGAGATCGAGCTCGGCTCCCGCAACGACCGCCCGCTGACCCGCTACTTCCCGGAGCTGGTGGAGCTGCTGGCCGTCGCGCTGCCGCCCCGCTGCGTCGTCGACGGCGAGATCGTGGTGGTCACGCCGGCCGGGCTCGACTTCGAGACGTTGATGCTGCGGCTGCACCCGGCGGCTTCGCGCGTGCGCAAGCTCGCCGAGGAGACGCCGGCCAGCTTCATCGCCTTCGACCTGCTGGCCCTCGGCGACACCGACTTCACCGAGCAGCCCTTCCGCGAGCGGCGCAAACAGCTCGAGAGCATCTTGAGCAACGCCGCCGAAGGGCTGCAACGCGTCCACCTGACCCCGCTGAGCGAGGACCCGGCGCAGGCCGAAGACTGGTTCACCCGGTTCGAGGGCGCGGGCTTCGACGGCGTCGTGGCCAAGCCCGGCGACCTGCCGTACGAGCAGGACAAGCGCGTCATGCTGAAGGTCAAGCACGAGCGCACGGCCGACTGCGTCGTCACCGGGTTCCGCTGGCACAAGGACGGCGCCGGCGTCGGCTCGCTGCTGCTCGGCCTGTTCGACGACGATGGCGTCCTGCACCACGTCGGGGTGGCCAGCAGTTTCACCAAGGCCCGGCGGGCCGAGCTGGTCGAGGAACTGGCGCCGCTGCGGGAAAACGCGCTCGAAGGCCATCCGTGGCGCACCTGGGCCGAGGACGAACCGCAGCCCGGCCGCCAGCCGGGCGCGAACAGCCGGTGGGCGCCGCAGAAAGACCTCTCGTGGGAGCCGCTGCGGCCGGACTGGGTGGCCGAAGTCCGGTACGAGCACCTGCAGGGCGGCCGGTTCCGGCACGGCGGGCGGCTGGTCCGGTTCCGGCCCGATCGCACGCCGGAGTCCTGCACGTACGCCCAGCTCGACGAGGCACCGCCCGCCGAGCTCGCGAAGCTGTTCGGGGAGGCGCGATGAGCGGGGCGGTCCTGATCGACGCCGACGGCGTCGAGGTCAAGATCAGCAGTCCGGACAGGGTCTACTTCCCGGAGCGCGGCGAGACGAAGCTCGACCTCGTCGAGTACTACCGGGCGGTGTCCGGGCCGCTGCTGGCCCGGCTCGGCGGGCGCCCGCTGCTGCTGGAGCGCTACCCGGACGGCGCCGGCGGCAAGAACTGGTTCCAGAAACGCGTCCCCAAGGGCGCGCCGCCGTGGCTGACCACCACCGTCGTCTCGACCCCGAACGGCACGACCAGCGATGCGCTGGTGGCGAAGGACCTGGCCCACATCCTCTGGGCGGTGAACCTCGGCTGCCTCGGCTTCCACGTCTGGCCGTACCTCGCCGACACACCCGAGGTCACCGACGAGCTGCGCGTCGACCTCGACCCGTCGCCCGGCATCGGCTTCGACCAGCTGCGCGAAGCCGCGGTGCTGACCAGGGAATTCCTGGCCGAAAACGGCATCGAGGGGCACCTGAAGACGTCGGGCTCGCGCGGGTTGCACCTGTACGTGATGCTCGAGCCGCGCTGGGACAGCTTCCAGGTGCGGGCGGCCGCGGTCGCCCTGGCGCGGGCCCTCGAACGCCGGCACCCGGAGAAGATCACCGCGCAGTGGTGGAAGGAAGAACGCGGCACGCGCGTGTTCGTCGACTTCAACCAGAATGCCCCGCACAAGACGGTGTTCGGCACGTGGTGCGTGCGCCCGCGGGTCGGCGGCCAGGTGTCGACGCCGATCGGCTGGGACGAGCTGGACACCGTCGAGCCGGGCACGCTGACGCTGAGCACCGTGCCCGCCCGGCTGGCCGAGCGCGGCGATCCGTGGGCGGGCGCGGGGGAGCGGCCGCAGTCGATCGAGCCGCTGCTGGAGATGTCCGAGCGGGACATGGCGGCCGGGCTGATGGACGCGCCGTGGCCGCCGGTGTACCCGAAGATGCCCAACGAGCCGCCGCGGGTGGCGCCGAGCCGGGCGAAGAAGACGTGATCACGGCGGCCCGAGGCGCGGGTGGAGCTGGCTCCACGCGGTGAGCGCGACCAGCGCGGTCAGCCCGAACACGGCCCCGGATCCGAGGCTCGCGGCCGCCGCGCCGGCCAGCGGTGAGGCCACGGTCTGGCCGACGCCGAGCCCGGCGAACGACCACGTGATGCCCCGGGCGGGCCGGTCGGGGAACAGGCGGGCCGCCCAGAGGATGCAGAGCCCGGTCAGCGCCATGTAGGTGCCGCCGAACAGGGCGCTGGAAAGCAGGGCGAGGGGCACCCCCGGGTCGGACAGGGCGAGGAGGGCGAGGCCCGCGGCGGCGAGGGTCCACGTCACGACGTTGACCGTCCGCAGGCCCACGCGCCCGGCCGCCCGTCCCGCCAGGCCGCCGAGGAGCCCGGCCCCGCCGATCGTCGCCCAGCACCAGGTCGCGGCCACCGGGCTCAGCCCGGTTTCGGCGAGCCGGGAGGTGGAGAACGTCCAGTACGGCGCGCTCGTCACGCCGATGAGCGCCGAGTTGGCCACGAGCGGGACCATCCCGCGGACCGGCCCGGAGCCGGTGGGCACGCCGGGGGAGCGGGGCAACGTCCGCCGGGCGAGCAGCGTCACCGCCACGCCGAGCGCGGCGAACGCCGACCAGATCACCGGCCAGCCGAAGGCCAGCAGGGGAGTGAACGCCGACGCGGCCAGCCCCAGGCCGGTGCCGGTGTTGGCCCAGGTCTGCGCCCGGTCGCGGGTGCGCGTCCCGACCGTCTCGCCGATCAGCTGCGCGACGCCCGGTGACACTAGTCCCGCGCCGGCGCCCGCGACGGTGATCCCGGCGCCGAACACCACGACGTGCGGGGCCAGCGCCATGACCGCGAGCCCGGCCGTCGCCGACGTCGCGGCCAGCAGGACGGTCCCGCGTGCCGACCGCGAGGACGTTCTCGGCGCCAGCAGCAAGCCGAGGCCGTACCCCGCGGTCGAAAGGCCACCGAGGACACCGACGCCGACCGTGGTCAGTCCGAACGTTCCGCTGAACCGCGGCACGAAGGGGCCGTAGGCGTAGCGCGCGAACCCGTAGCAGAGGGCGATCACGACCGCGCCGACCGCGGCCGTGGAGGCCCAGCTGTCCGTCTTCGTCTCCGTCGCCATCTCCTCCACCAAACAGACAGGTCTGTCTGGTGTCAAGTGATGGTAGGATCACCGCAGCTAGATTGCTAGACCGAGCTGTTCGGAGGAACCGTGGCCCGAACCCGTCCCGGCGACGCGGGCGCGAAAGTGCTCGCGGCCGCGTCGGCGCTGTTCTACCGCGACGGCATCCACGCCGTGGGTGTCGACACGGTGGCCGCCGAAGCCGGGGTGACGAAGGCGGCCCTCTACGGCAACTTCGGGTCCAAGAGCCGGCTCGTCGTCGCGTACCTGCGGGAACGCGATCGGCGGTGGCAGGAGGAGATCGACCGGATCACCGCCGCGCACACCGATCCGCGCGAGCGGGTGCTGGCGGTGTTCGACGCCTACGAAGCCTGGCTTTCCCGCGACGGCTACCGCGGCTGCGCCTTCCTGAACGCGACCTCGGAATTCCCGGACCCCGCCGATCCGGTCCGCGAAGTGGTCCGCCACCACAAGACCGGGTTGCACAGCTACCTGCGGGCGCAGCTCCGGAGCGACGAAGGCGAGCTGGCCGACGAGCTGATGCTCCTGCTGGAAGGAGCCACGGTCACCGCGGTGGTCGCCCAGAGCTCGCGGCCGTTCGGCACCGCGAAGCGGCTCGCGCGGACGCTGATCGCCTAGACCGGCAGGTCGAGGGTGAGCTGACCGCGGTCCTCACCGACGCCGGACAGCGTCGCGACGCACGCCGGGCACGGCGTGAGCTCGGACGTGGTCAAGTCGACGGGTTTCCAGCTGCGGGACTCGCGCGCCCCGCACGCCGAGCGCCGGTAGCGGAGGTCGCCGGAGCGGGTCATCAGGTGGGCCAGGGGGACGTCTTCGGGCAGCACGCCGACCAGGTACCAGCGTGGTGCGCTCACCGCGGTGGTCGTCATGGCGGTCAGTGTCCGTCGCGGTGGCCGCGGCGGCGGCGCATTTGCCGATCTTCGGCGTGGCGGGACGCTCAGGCCTGGCCGGGCAGGTACCGCAGGATGTGCAGCAGGCCGCGTTCGTCCACGGTGTCCGGGTCGTCGGCCACGCAGCGGCCCAGGTCGGCGAGCACGGCGTCGGTGTCGATGCCCGCGCCGATCAGCACCAGCTCGGTCCGCCGCGGCTCGCCCGCCGGCCAGGCCGACCGCTCCAGCTGCACGAACCCGCCGACGGTGTGCAGGTGGAAGCGCGCTTGCGGGCCGGTCGGGCCGAAGTCGGCCTGGCCCTTCATCCGGTAGAGCCCGGCCGGGCGCCGCTCGAGGAACTCGACGAAGGCGCGCGGCGCGAGCGGCGTCTCGGCGGTGAAGGTGACGGTCTGGTACTCGGCGTGCAGGTGCCGGGAGTGGTCGTGATCGTCCTCGCGCAGGTCGTCGAACGACAGCTGGCCGGCGCGCTCGCCGCGGGGTTCGGGGTCGAAGAACAGCCGCGGGTCGACCCGGCCGTGCGCGGTGACCAGCAGCGGGCGGCCCGGGGCCAGTTCTTCGACGGTCGCGGCGAGTTTCGCGAGTGCTTCGGCGGGCACCCGGTCGGCCTTGTTCAGCACCACGAGGTCGGCCAGCCGCAGGTGGTCGGCGAGTTCGGGGTGGCGTTCGCGGGCGGCCTCGAACTCGGCGGCGTCGACGACCTCGGCCAGCCCGCCGTAGCGGATGTCCGGGTTCTCGCTGGCGATCATCAGCCGGATGAGGTCGCGGGGCTCGGCGATGCCGCTGGCTTCGACGACGATGACGTCGATGCCGGCTTCGGCGCCGGACAGCTTCGCGAGCATCGCGTCCAGCCCGCTCGCGTCGACCGCGCAGCACAGGCAGCCGTTGCCGAGGGAGACCATCGTGTCGACCTGGCCGGCGACCGCGAGCGCGTCGACGTTCACCTGGCCGAAGTCGTTGACCACGACGCCGACCCGGGCGCCCTCGCGGTTGGCGAGCAGGTGGTTGAGCAACGTCGTCTTGCCCGCGCCGAGGAACCCGGCGACCAGGACCACGGGGATGCGCCTGACGGTCACGAAAACTCTCCCTCCGCCGCCGATCACCGCGACTCTAACGCGGGCGCGCGTACCCGGGTGGCCGCCCCTGGTGAAGGCCGTTCGCCGATTGCCCACGAAAAGACGAACGCGGGTCGCCGATAAAGGATCACGCGGGTTTTGCGGCCGGGGGTGATCGATTGACCGGAAATGCGCTGCGCCATGTCCGAATAACGCTTGGTAGCAGTTATTTTTTCAGCCGGACCTCGTGTGCGCTGGAATGGGCGGGATCGCCGGGACGGCGTTCCCGAGTGGCGGAGCCCGTGCCGCGAAACGTGAGGTATCCTCCCCCGCCTGGCCGGAGTTCCCAGGGCAGTGGGACTTCCGGCCGGCAGTGTCGTCGGCGACCCTCGGAGGAACGGTGAACCTTTTCGTCGGGCTGCAGATCGCGATCTCGGAGAGTGGGGAACCGCGGTGACCGTTACACCCGAGCGGGTGACGGCCTCCTTGCCGCTCTACCCGCAGCGCGTCTCGGAGGAGCAGAGTGTCAATTCCGCGGAAGCGGAGGAATTCCTGGACCGGATGTTCGCCGAAGGCGCCGCGGAACCGGGCGAGCGGTTCGAGGACCGGCTGGCGCAGGTGCGCGCGGAAATCCTGGAAACCGGCACGTACCGGCACACGCCCGCCGAGCTGGCGTACGGCGCGCGGGTCGCGTGGCGCAACTCGGCGCGCTGCATCGGCCGGCTGTACTGGCGCAGCCTGCGGATCCGGGACCGCCGCCGGGTCACCGACCCCGCCGCGATCGCCGGCGAGTGCGTCGCGCACCTCCGCCAGGCGACCCGGGGCGGGCGGATCCGGCCGACGGTCACCGTCTTCGCGCCGGACACGCCGGGCGCACCGGGCCCGCGCATCCACAACGAGCAGCTGATCCGCTACGCCGGGTACCGCTTCGAAGACGGCTCGGTCCTCGGCGATCCGCGGTACGCCGAGTTCACCGAGCAGGTGCGAAGACTCGGCTGGCGGCCGCCGGAGCGAAGGGGTTCCTTCGACGTCCTGCCGCTGCTGATCGAGGCCGTGCCCGGCGAACCGCGGCTGTTCACGCTGCCGCCGGACGCCGTCCTGGAGGTCCCGCTGACCCACCCCGACCACCGCTGGTTCGCCGGGCTCGGGCTGCGCTGGCACGCCGTGCCGGCGATCAGCAACATGCCTCTGGAGATCGGCGGCGTCACCTACCCCGCGGCGCCGTTCAACGGCTGGTACCTCGGCACCGAGGTCGGGGCCCGCAACCTCGCCGACGAGCAGCGCTACGACCTGCTGCCGGTCATCGCGGAGCTGATGGGCCTGGACACCGCGTCCGAGCGCACGCTGTGGCGCGACCGCGCGCTGGTGGAGCTGACGCTGGCGGTGCAGCACTCCTTCGACGCGGCCGGCGTCACGATGGCCGACCACCACACCGAGTCGCACCGGTTCCTGTCGCACCTGGAACGCGAGGAGCGGGCCGGGCGCCGGTGCCCCGCGGAGTGGAGCTGGATCGTGCCACCGATTTCCGGCGGGCAGACCGCGGTTTTCCACCGCTACTACGACGAACCGGACCCGTCGGAGCGACCCGCGTTCCTGCCGCCGCCGTGAGAACCGCGGAGAGTAGCGTGGAAGCGCCCGTTCGGCGGATCGTGCGCGACCCACGGGGCACTCCGGTCCGCGAAGGCCGACAATGGACCGCATGACCGCAGTCCTCGTCGCCTACGCCGGGCGTCACGGCGGAACCCGGCAGATCGCCGAGGTCGTCGCCGCCGAGCTCGGCGCCGCGGGCCTGACCGTCGACGTGCGCGACGCCGCCGACGTCGCGGGCGTCGAGCACTACGCCGCGGTCATCGTCGGGAGCGCGCTGTACTACCACCGGTGGCGGCCGGAAGCCGTCCGGCTGCTGGAACGCAACGCCCGGGCGCTCGCCGAACGTCCGGTGTGGTTGTTCCACAGCGGACCGTGCGGCCCCGGCGCGGCCACGCACCAGGTCAGCCTGCCGGCGAACGTGGCCCTGCTGGCCGCGCGCATCGACGCGGAGCGCACGGCCACCTTCGGCGGCCGGCTGGACCCGGCGACCGTGCACGGGCTGATCCCGAAGCTGCTGGCTTCGGGCCGGCGCGCCGGCGACTTCCGCGACTGGGACCGGATCAAGGCCTGGGCCCGGGACGTCGGCCGCCGGGTCCGCACCCGCGTCTCGCTCTGATCCCCTTGCCCGCCCGGGGTGGTGGGTGCTAGACCGAACCCGAGGTCTTCCGGTGGGAAACCGACGGAACGGGGCGAACGTGACGGATCGGAAAGCGCTTACCGCGGACCAGCGCAACAGTTTCCTCGCCGCACTGCTCGGCTGGAGCATGGACTCGTTCGACTACTTCCTGGTCGTGTTCGTCCTGGCGGACATCGCGAAGGACAAGTCGTTCGGCGCGACGGCCACGCAGCTGGCGTTCATCACGACGGCGACGCTGGTGATGCGCCCGGTCGGCGCGCTCCTGTTCGGCCTGTGGGCCGACCGGGTGGGCCGCCGCATCCCGCTGATGGCCGACGTCGTGCTGTACTCGGTGGCCGGCCTGCTGTGCGCGTTCGCCCCGAACTACGCGGTGCTGCTGGTGCTGCGGTTCGTCTACGGCATCGGCATGGGCGGCGAGTGGGGCCTGGGCGCGGCGCTGGCGATGGAGAAGATCCCGGCCGAGCGCCGCGGCTTCTTCTCGGGGCTGCTGCAGGTCGGCTATTCGATCGGCTACCTGCTGGCGGCGCTGGCATACCTGCTCTTCCACTCCGCGCTGGGGCTGCAGTGGCGCTGGATCTTCGTGCTGAGCATCTTCCCGGCCCTGATCAGCCTGCTGATCCGCGCGCGCGTCCGCGAGTCGGAGGTGTGGGAGACCGCACGCGAGAAGCTGAAGGTGACGCGGACGTCGGTGAAGGACATCCTGCTGAACCCCAAGGTGATCCGCCGCTTCGGCTACCTGATCCTGCTGATGACGGCGTTCAACTGGATGAGCCACGGAACCCAGGACGTCTACCCGAGCTTCCTGAAGGCCCACGACAACGGCGGCGCGGGCTTGAGCGCGGCGGCGAGCACGTGGATAGCCGTGCTGTACAACATCGGAGCCATCATCGGCGGCCTGACATTCGGGACGCTGTCGGAGAAGCTGGGCCGCCGCCGCACCATCGTGGCGGCGGCGGTGCTGGGCCTCCCGGTGATCCCGATCTTCGCGGTCGACCACGGAGCCGGGATGCTGGCACTGGGCTCGTTCCTGATGCAGATCATGGTCCAGGGGGCGTGGGGAGTGATCCCGGCGCACCTGACGGAGATGTCCCCGGACGCCATCCGCGGCTTCTACCCGGGGGTGACGTACCAGCTGGGCAACCTCTTGGCGGCGTTGAACCTGCCGATCCAGCAGGCGATCGCGGAGTCCCACGGGTACCCGTCGGCTCTGGTGTGGACGGTGGTCCCGGGGCTGATCGCGGTGGCCGTGCTGACGGCGATCGGGAAGGAGGCGAAGGGGATCAAGTTCGGCGAGTCCGCGGTGGCGACGGCGCCGGCGGGCTCGAAGTGAACTCGGAGTTCACGGCTCCTCGTCGACGAAGGTGGCGAGCAGTTCGGCCGGCCCGACGCGTCGCCGTTCGATGGCGTATTGGTGCAGGGCGGGGATCAGCCCAGGCTTTTTGTGCTGGGCGAGGATCTCCGCGAAGGCCCGAAGGTCGTCGATGTTCCCAGCATCGATCGCTTCCCGTGCGAGTACGAGGAACTTGGCCAGGTAGTCCTCGCCCAGGAGTACCGCCGCGACCGTGGCTATCACCCGCTCCCGACCGGGTGTCAGCGGGTCTCTCAAGGCGTGCGCGATGCTCTCGAACATCCCGAGGCCGGCGAACCACTCGATGACCGTTTCGATACCCCCTTCGACTTCCCTTCGGGTGGCGTGCTCCAGAAGCGCCGGAATGTGCGAAGGATCGAGTTCTGTGGTCAGAAGGGTGACGAAGACGACTTCGCGCCGACCGGTTTCGATCGAACGGGTCACCAGGTCGAGGAGGACCTCAGGGCTGAGGTACCGCGACGCCGTCGTCAGCACGACGAGGAGTGCTTGGGTTTCGCCGCTGTCGATGGTGAAGGTGGCGAGATCGTGGAAAAGGTTCGGATCACCGCTGTCGGCCAAGGAGGTGGTCAGGGAGAGAAGGGCGCGTGCATCGCCGGTTTCCACTGCGTGTTTCGCGAGTTCGACGACGTCGTCGAACTGGTTGTTGAAGGAGAACCCCATCGTGACCCGAAGCGTGGCAGCCGGGTCGTCGGACCGTGCTGCCGCGCGGAACATGTTCTTGACCTCGGAGAACCGCCCCATTTTGCCGATCGTGACCGCGAGCAGTCCCTCCGCCAGGATGTCTCCGGCCTGAAAGGCGCGTCTGAAGGACTTTTCGGCCACGTCGAAGCGGCCGGCCCGATAGGCGCCGGCGCCCAGCTCGGCGATATTCCGGTCCGTGCTGAGGGAAAACAGCGTTTCCCAGGTCCGGTCCGGAATCGGCGAGTCACCAAGCGGGCTGTCGCCCTCCTGCGCCTGGTCCACCAGGTAGTCCGAAACGAGAAATGCCCCGTCGGTCCGAGGCTGCAGGCACGAACTGGCGCCCAATACCGGCCGAGCCGCCCAGTCGAGGCCTTCGTGGACCGGCGGGAGATCGGGGCGGTCGCACCACGGCGGGGAGAGGTAGCCGTGGTACAACTCCGCGAGGGTGGCGCTCGGAACGGCTTCGACGTACCCCGCCCGCCGGCAGTCGACAGCTGCGCTGATCAATGCCTGCCCGACGTAGAACAACGGACTGTCGCCGATCGACCAACGCTGCAGCATGGGCGTTCCCGCCGCAAGGTATTCGGCGAACCCCTCGGCCGCCTCGAGCGCCCGGCCGATGCGCGGATCACCCTCCTGCAGTCGCCTTGCCTGTTCTTGCTCGGTGTCGGTCAGCCGCTGGTCGATGGTGAGCAGGTGGCTCGGCGGGATGCTCGCGATCAGGTCCGCCGCCGCTCTGTTGATGACGCCATCGGCGGTGCGGTAGCCGGCGAGCTCGTGGTCGCGAATGGTCGCGACCACGCACACCGGCGAGCCCGCGGGAGCGAGCCGCTGCAGCAGGCCCACGTCGAGGCCGCCGGGCACAAGGAACCGTTCGAGGTCGTCGAGCCACACAACGGTGTCGGTGAGCTCCTGCCCGGACTCGACGATCTCCCGCAGCGCCGGGCCGTCGACCGGGATGAGCAGCTGATGAGACGGACGCAGGCGCCGCACGGCCTCGGCCGCTGTGCGGCTCTTGCCCGCGGCGGCGCGGCCGTGCAGCAGCACCAAGCCGCCGCTCGCGATCGCCCACTCCAGGTCCTCGTCCCGGTCTCGGGGCACGTACCGGGGAAGGTCCCGGTCGTCGGACGTGTCCACCGCCCGCTTGACCCGTAACGCCAGCAACGACACGTCGGTGACGCGAGGCACCCGGTCGCCGGCGAGGTGCAGAGCCCGGCCCACGAAGACGCTGGGCGGGACCGCAGGCTCTCGGCGTTTCCGAAGCTCGACCACGGCGAAACCAACGCCCGCGAGCGCGGCGACCCAGCTCAGTGCTTCAAGCACGTTGCGAAAAGCGCCCCCGTCCGCGACCAGCCAGCTCAGCCAGCCCGACCACAGTGCCACGAGAAGCAGGACCGGCACGACGACGGCCAAGGCACGGCGAACCCAGCGGGAACTCACGGCGTCACAAGCGCCGCTTCGTAGGCGAAAATCGTCAGCTGCACCCGGTTCGACACGTCCAGCTTCGCGAACGCCCGCGTGATGTGCGTCTTCACCGTCGCCTCGCTGAGAAACAGCTCCGCCGCGATCCGAGCGTTCGGCTTTCCCTGCGCCACCGCCGTCACGATCTCGCGTTCCCGCTCGCTCAGCCGCTCCAGCTTCGCCTGGGCCCGCGACCGCCGCGGGTTCGCCCGCGTGGCCACGAACTCGCCGATCAGCTGCTTCGTCATCCGGGGAGACAACATCGCGTCGCCGTTGGCCACCACCCGGACGCCCTCGATGATCTCCTGCGGTGAGCCCTCCTTCAGCAAGAACCCGCTCGCGCCCGCCGCCAGGGCCTCGAACACGTACTCGTCGAGGTTGAACGTCGTCAGGATCAGGACCTTCGGCGGCTTCGGCTGGGCCAGGACCGCCGCCGTTGCCACCAGGCCGTTCATCCGGCGCATGCGGATGTCCATGATCACCACGTCCGGCGCGTGCCGGGCCACCTGCTGGACCGCTTCGTCGCCGTCGCCGGCCTCTGCGACCACCTGCAGGTCGGGGGTGCTGCCCAGGATCATGGACAGTCCGGTGCGGACCAGCGGGTCGTCGTCGACGAGCAGTACGCGCACACTCACCCGCCCATGCTAGGGCGCCGGTGCCGCCCACGGCAGCCAGGCCCGCAGCGCGAACGTCCGCTCGTCGAACGGGCCCGCCGACAACGCCCCGCCGAGCAGGGAAATGCGCTCGTTGACGCCGGTCAGCCCGGTGCCCGACCCCGGTGACGGCACCGGGTGCGGCGGCAGCGGGTTGAACACCTCGACCGACAGCCCCGGGCCCGGGCCGCCGCGGACCAGCACCTCCGCCGGCGCCCCCGGTGCGTGGCGCAGCACGTTGGTCAAGGCTTCCTGGAGGATGCGGTACGCCGCCGTGCCGAGCGGGGCCGGGGCCGTCGACGCCTGGTCGAGCAGGATCGTCACGTTCACCGCCAGACCGGCTTGACGGGCGCCCGTGACCAGGTCGGGGATGTCGGCCAGCGTCGGCTGGGGCGGCTCCGCGGGCCCGCCGGGCGCCCGGTCGGCGAAACCCGAGCCGCGCAGCACGCCGATCACCTGGCGCAGGTCGTCGAGCGACTGCCGGGCCGTCGTCCGCACGGTCTTGGCCGCCTCCACCGCGTCCGGCGTCGTGGCCGCGGTGACCTCCAGCGCGCCCGCCTGCAGCGAAAGCAGGGACAGCCGGTGCCCGAGGACGTCGTGCATCTCGCGGGCGATCCGCGCCTGCTCCTCCCGGCGGGCCACCTGGTCGCGCAGGGCCGCCTCTTCGGCGGCGAGGCGCCGCTTCTCGGTGAAGCTGTAGCGGACGATCCCCAGCGTGAGCGGGATCGCTGTGTAGACGGCCGCGGTGACGGCGACGCCGATCAGCTTGGCGCCGATCGTCTCGGTCGAGATCCACGTCTCGGCCAGCGACGACTCCACGGGCCGGCTCGCGTCGCGCCACACCGCGAGCCCGGTGGCGGCGAACACGAGCGTCGCCGCGCTCCAGCGCCACCAGCCGGTGAAGCGGGTCGCGAGCGCGGCCAGCGCGATCAACGCCGCCAGCGAGTCCGCCGCCAGCAGCAACGGCGGCGCCACCGCGATGCCCGTCACGACCAGGGGCCAGTGCCACCGCCACACCAGCATGATCGACGCGCCGACCCCGAAGAACCAGCCGAGCACCGCCGCGACCGTCACGTGCAGAGCGTCGGTACCGGGCAGGCTGATCTCCAGCGACACGTTCACGATGCCCGTCACCAGGCTCGCGGCGACTGCCAGCACGGTGCACACCACGCCCAGCACGGACCGTCCCATGGGGATCAGCCTACGAGGTGACCACCCCGTCCCCATCAGCCGTTCCGCTCGTTGGCCTCGCGGCCGGTGACGACTTTCGTCGTACGCGGTCGAGGCCTGCGGACGACGCGGGCGGGGCCGCGCCGCTGGTTTCCTTCTCGCCGTCAAGCGCCAGGTGAAAGGAAAACCCCGATGACCGACCACACCCCGCTCCAGCAGCACCCGGCCCCACCGGCGGCCCCGCCGCGCAACGGCCTGGGCACGGCCGGGTTCGTCCTCGGCCTGATCGGGCTCGTGTTCGCCCCGATCCCGATCGTCGGGGTGATCGCCTGGCCCCTCGCCGTGCTCGGCCTGATCCTGGCCGCGGTCGGCGTGGCCAGAGTCCGCTCCGGGAAGGCGACCAACAAGGGCCTCTCGATCGCCGGCGTGATCCTGTCGCTGCTCGCCCTGGTCGTGAGCATCCTGTGGCTGGTGGTGATCGGCAAGGTCGTCAACGACGTGAACGAGCAGGCCACCGCCCACCACACCATCGTCTACCAGGTCAGCGGGGACGCGAAGGTCGTCGACATCGACTACAGCACCTTCGACCGCAACACGATCCTGATCAACACCGAAGCCGGCGCCGCGGTGCCGTGGACCAAGACCGTGGAAGCCACCGGGTTCCTGGCCGGTGCCCAGTTCACCGCGACCGCCGGCCCGGACGGCGGCTCGGTCACCTGCAAGGTGATCGTCGACGGCAAGGAAGCCAAGACGGCGACCGCGGCCGGCGCCGGGGCCAGCGCGAGCTGCACCGGCTTCTGAACCGCCCGTGCCACCCGGGCGAGGGGGCCGGGGCGGCACGGGGGAGAGGGGTGGGACCCGGCCAGGGGGCGGGTCCCACCCTCCGCGGTTCAGCTGCAGTGCTCGAACTCGCTGTCGTAGGCCTGGCCGCCGGCCGAGCCGCCCCACTTCACGCACTTGTCCGCCGCCGCGGCCTTCACCGGGCCGGCGAACCAGGAGAACGAACCCGAGTCGGTCTGCCGTGCCGAACCCTTCACCTCCAGGTAGGCCGAGGTCGCGGTGGCCGTGCCGGCGGAGGCGTTCTTCATCGTGCTGACGCAGTTCTGGCCGTTGGCCGCGTTGTACGACAGGTACACCGTGCCGGCCGCGCCGCCGGTGCCCAGCGGCGCCGAGTCGATGACGCTGTAGCCGCCACCGCACGCCGGGGCGCCGAGCGCGTCATCGGTGACCGTGGCGAAGCGGATCGCGTCGTACGGGTGCGCTGTGGGGCCCACTTCGAACAGCACCCCGGCCGACGACTGCGACAGCGGCACCATGTCCGAGTACGCCGCGCCGCCGCCCCACACGAGCAGGCTGCCGGCGTTGCCGGTCCAGTTGGCGCCCTCGTCGAACGACGAGTGCACCCGCAGCTGCTCGCGCTCGCCGCACACGGACGGTGCGGCGAACAGGAGCCGGTTGTACTTGCCGCCGGTGTCGGTGGCGCTCATCCGGGCCGTCGAGCCCTCGACCGTCGGCGCGACGAGGTCGGTGGCGAAGTCGAACTTCGAGCTGAACGTCGCGCCGCCGTCCGAGCTGATCGCGAACGCGCGGTTGTGGGTGCCGTCCGCGAGGCACTTGTTGCCGTCGTTCGCCTGGTTGCGCGCGGCGGCGTAGATCCGGCCGTCCCGGAGCTCGGTGACGCTGATCTCCTGCGGGTTGATCGCACTCGTCGCCGGCTTGTCGGTGGCGCCGAGGTGCCACGTGCTGCCCTGGTCGTCGCTGTAGACCAGCGCGCCGATGTTCGAGTAGCTCATCCCGGCGACGAGCCGGCCCTTGTGCGCACCGCGCGTCAGCACGATCCCGTGGGAGGGCCCGGTGGCCAGCCAGCCCGGCGCCGTCGAGAAGCCGAGTTCGGTGGTCAGCGTCTTCGGGGCACCCCACGTCTTCCCGTTGTCCTCGCTGATGGACACGCGCGGGATCCGGCCGCAGTCGGGGTTGGTGTAGCACTGCATGGTCGACAGCAGCACGATCCGGTTGCTGCCGGGGATGACGATCGGCGCGGGGTTGCCCTTCGTGTCCCCGAACGCGGTGATGACGGTGTTCAGCGCGCCCCACGTCTTGCCACCGTCGGTGGAACGCTTCAGCACGAGATCGATCTTGCCCAGGTCGGCGCAGGCGTGGGCGCCGCCGTTGCGGCCCTCGGCGAAGGCGAGCAGGTCGCCGTTGTTCGCCTTGACGACGGTGGGGATGCGGTAACAGTCGTGGCCCTCGGTGTTCTTGGTGAACACCGGCGTGCTGGCCACATCGGCCTGGGCGGTGGCGGCGCCGACGGCCGCCGGGACGGCCAGGGCGGCACACCCCAGCAGCCCGGCGAGCAGCCCTTGGGCGAGTCGGGTGATCTTCACGGTTCGAGCTCCCTACGGAATCGTTCTTCGTCTCGCCGGCAGCGTCGACACGATCCGTACAAGAGCCGTACAACCTCGCGTATAACGAACTATACGTGACGCGCAGGGAAAATTCAGGTGAACACGGCCAGAGTCCCGAAGCCGGTCGCCAACACCAGCAGCGTGGACAGGAGACCCAGGAGCAAGGCCCGGCCGCCGCCGCGCAGCAGCGTGCCGAGCCGGACGGCGCAGCCGAGCCCGAAGAGCGCGCCCGCGAGCAGGAGTGTCGACGCGGTCTTCGCGACGTCGAGCACGAATCCGGGGACCACACCGGTGCTCCGGACGGCGACCATCGCGAGGAAGCCGAGGACGAACAGCGGCACGAGCGGGGCGTGCGTGTCGCGGCGGCCGCGTTCGGCGGCGCCGACGAGCGCGACCACCGGGGCGAGCAGGACCACACGGCTGAGCTTCACCACGACGGCGATCCCGACGGCGGCGGCGCCCGCGGGCCCGGCCGCCGCGACCACCTGGGCGACCTCGTGCACCGAAATCCCGGCCCAGCTGCCGGTCCGGGCGGCGTCGAGACCGAGCGCGTGGGCGAGCAGGGGGAGTGCGGCCAGGGCGAAGCTGCCGTAGCAGGTGACGAGCGCGACGGCGGTGGCGACGTCTTCGTCGTCGCGCTCGACCACGCCTTCCATCGCGGCGATCGCCGAAGCGCCGCAGATCGAGAAGCCGGTGGCCACCAGCAGGGCGAGTCCACGGGGCACCCGGATCAGCCGGCCGAGGCCGAGCGTGCCGAGGAAGGTGACCGCGACCGTCAGCACGACCGCGGCGAGCGTGCCGGGGCCGAGCGCGAGCACGGTGGGGACGGCGAGCTGGAGCCCGAGCAGGACGACGCCGGCGCGCAACAGGCGTTTCGTGACCTGGGCGACGGCCCGGCGGTGCTCGTCGGTCAGGACGGGGGTGCTGCCGACGGCGACGCCGAGCACGACGGCGACGGTGAGCGCGCCGGCGACCGGCCACAGGGAACTGAGCGCGTACGCCGCGGTGACGCCGAGCCCGGTGATCGCCACTCCGGAGGTTTTCGCCGCTGTCAGTGCCATGCTTCCAGCGTCGCCGGTGCCGGGCGCGCGCGGTAGCCGGTGGTCGGTGCTGAGGTCATAGACTGAAGCTATGACCGAACCGGATCTGGACTCGCTGCGCCTGCTGGTGCTCGTCGACGACCTCGGCAGCATCGGCCAGGCGGCGGGCGCGCTCGGCATCGCCCAGCCGTCGGCGAGCAAACGGCTGTCCACTTTGGAGCGCCAGCTGGGACTGTCCCTGGTGGACCGAACCCGCCGCGGCTCGGCCCTGACCCCGGACGGCCGGGTGATCGCGGGCTGGGCCCACCGCGTCCTGACCGAAGTGGACGGTCTGCGCACCGGCGCGGAAGCACTGCGCACCCAGCGCGGCGCGCAGCTGCGGGTCGCGGCGAGCATGACGCTCGCCGAGCACTTCGTGCCCGCCTGGATCGGCGAGGTCAAGCGGACCGGGCCGGACACCTACGTCGGGCTCGAGGTGGTCAACTCCGAGCAGGTCGCCGACCTCGTCGCGCGCGGCCGGGTGGACCTGGGGTTCGTCGAGTCGCCGGGACCGTGGCCGGGCCTGGCGACCCGCCGCGTCGCCACGGACCGGCTCGTGGTGGTGGTGCCGGCCGGGCACGCGTGGGCCCGGCGCCGCCGTCCGCTGACGGCGGGCGAGCTGGCCGCGACACCGCTGGTGGTCCGTGAGCCGGGGTCGGGAACGCGCGAGACGGTCGAGGCGGCACTGCGCCGGGCGGGGGCGGGGCCGGTGACGCCGTTGCTGGAGCTGGGTTCGGCATCGGCGGTGCGCAATGCGGTGATCGCGGGCGCGGGCCCGGCGGTGATCAGCGACCTCGACGTGGTGCGCGAGGTGGCCGGCCGTCGGCTGGTGCCGGTGGCGGTGGAGGGCATCTCGCTGGGCCGGGTGTTGCGAGCGGTGTGGCCGGCGGGCCGGCGCCTGACCGGCCCGGCGGCCGACCTGCTGACGCTGGCGGTGAAGTCGGGTTCTTGAGGCCTCGGGCGATCGAGGCCTGCTTGCCGTCGATCGAGCGGCGATATATCGTGTGAATGTCGCCGATACGATATGGAGGTCGTCATGGAGATGAGTGCAGGCGCGGACCGGATCTTCGCCGGGTTCGGGAGGCACGGGGGACACCACGGACCGGGCCACGCCGGGTTCGGCCGCGATGAGGCCGGGTTCGGACGCCCGGGGCACGGGATGCCCGGTCACTTCGGCCCGGAACACGGCGTGCCCGGGCACGAGGACTGGGACGGCGGCCCGGAGCTGGCGCGCGGCTTCCCGCCGCCCCCACCGCACCCGCCCCAGCCTCCGGGTTTTCCCGGCTTCCCGGGCGGCCCGGGCTCGTTCGGCGGCCCGGGCGGCTGGTTCGGCGGTGGCGGCCCGTTCCAG